>NZ_JBNLYE010000016.1:0-41155 GCF_050172095.1 Bacillus sp. GMs2/2 | reverse complement strand
CATTTCTGAAAATTCGTATTTCTATATGGATTTTTCAGAATAATCATGATAGATTATAAAGTGAAACTTTAATCAGTAGGGGTTTGTTCATCCCACTGATTATTAGTTAAATCAATCGGGCATTTACGGGCAGTTGCTCTCCCACCTAACTTCCTTGCCCAGCCAATTTTAAGGTGGGAGTTTTACTGCCCGTTTATGCGGGATAAATATGCATAACGCATCAAAAGACATGACAAAAGGAAGGGGAACTTCATGAGTACGCAGATGTTAACTTTAACTTCAATCTCTATTTACATGCTCGGGATGTTAGTAATCGGCTATTTCGCCTATAAACGAACGTCCAACTTAACAGATTATATGCTTGGCGGGCGTACACTAGGCCCCGCAGTAACGGCATTAAGTGCTGGAGCATCCGATATGAGTGGTTGGCTTTTAATGGGATTACCAGGTGCAATGTTTAGCGTTGGATTAAGTAGTAGTTGGATTGCGATCGGCCTAACACTAGGCGCATACGCAAACTGGCTTTATGTTGCTCCTCGCTTACGTACCTACTCAGAAATTGCAAATAACTCTATTACTATTCCAGAATTTTTGGAACACCGTTTCCACGACAAATCTCATATGCTACGTTTAGTATCTGGACTTGTTATTATGATTTTCTTTACTTTCTATGTAGCTTCAGGATTAGTTTCAGGCGCTGTATTATTTGAAAATTCATTTGGTATGAACTACCACGTTGGATTATTCATTGTAGCTGGTGTTGTTGTCGCTTACACATTATTTGGTGGTTTCTTAGCAGTGAGTTGGACAGACTTCGTGCAAGGAATCATTATGGTAGTTGCTCTTATTCTTGTTCCTATCGTAACAATTATGAATTCGAACGGACTGGGACCTGCATTTGATACAATTCGTTCTGTAGATCCAACACGTTTAGATATTTTTAAAGGTGCCTCTACTTTAGGGATTATTTCTTTATTTGCATGGGGCCTTGGTTATGTTGGACAACCTCATATTATCGTACGCTTTATGGCGATTTCCTCTGTAAAAGAAATTAAAAGCGCACGAAGAATTGGTATGAGCTGGATGATTTTCTCTGTTGTCGGAGCTATGTTTACTGGTCTTATCGGTATTGCTTACTACTCACAACAAGAGTTAACATTATCTAACCCAGAAACAATTTTCCTTGAACTCGGAAAAATTTTATTCCATCCACTTATTACTGGATTTTTATTAGCAGCTATTTTAGCAGCGATTATGAGTACAATTTCATCTCAATTACTCGTTACTTCTAGCGCTATAACAGAAGATTTATATCGTACATTCTTTAAACGTTCTGCTTCTGATAAAGAACTTGTATTTGTCGGTCGTATGGCTGTACTTGTTATTGCCTTAGTTGGGTGCGCATTAGCGTTTAAACAAAATGATACGATTTTAGCTCTTGTTGGGTACGCTTGGGCTGGATTTGGTTCTTCATTCGGACCTGCTATTTTATTAAGCTTATATTGGAAACGCATGACGAAGTGGGGCGCACTTGCTGGTATGATTTCTGGTGCCGCTACAGTCATTATTTGGACTCAATTCAAATTCTTAAAAGAATTCTTATATGAAATGATTCCTGGTTTTACTATTAGTTTACTAGTAATCGTAATTGTTAGTTTACTAACACAACCTTCAAAAGAAGTTAAAGAGCAATTTGAGGATTTCGAAAAACAACATCGTCATAATTTATAAAAAAATCTCTGCTGTTACGATAACAGCAGAGATTTTTTACAGTTCGACAATCTTCTTATCAAATTTAACAAATTCTTTATGTTTCGTTAAATTTAACATAACACTACTCCTTTATAGTATAAGTATCAGCACTTATACAGAAAGGGGACTCCAACATGTTAGCAGCTTTCCAGCAACAACAAACACGAAAATTTTCACCTATCACAAATACTTCTGCGTCTTGTTTAAACATGCAACCTAACCCGCCTAAAATTTCAATTGCTCCTTCTGTTATTTCAGTCATCGGTGTTCATATGGAAAAACATAAATTAAAAATAAAAACGGGACAAAACATTGTGTTATCAGCTTCCATTTTACCAATACAAGCAACGAATAAAGAGCTTATTTGGTCAAATATGAATTCTGATATCATCACCATATATCCAAAAGGTGACACCGTAACGATTACTGGAAAAAGTGCAGGTAAAGCAGTCGTAATTGTCACAACTGCTGAAGGCAAATTTCGTGACCTATGTGTCATTCATGTACAACCTTATATGACAAATCCAAAGTAAAAGAGTGGCTTCGTAGCCACTCTTTTACTTGATTTCAATATTTTAGTTTTTACTTTTTACAAGGTTAATAAAAAAAGATGAAGATTTATCTTGTTTATGATGGTTGAAATTCGAAATTGCCTGTTCTTCTGTATAAAAATTTGATGTAACTTCTTTCCCTGCTTCATCTATACTATGTTGCCTAACGCATCCTTTTAATACAAAATAACATTTTAACGGAACATTTCCTTGTCTTAGGAGCACTGTTCCTTTTTTATATTCTTCAATTTGTAATTCACTGAGGATCATTTGCTGCTCTTCTTCACTTAGTGTTGTAAATCTATTCATATACTTCTTTAATATCTCTTCCATTTTCCTCCCCCTTCTACGCCCGCATTTCTATAAAACAAAAAGAGAAGTATCATAACTTCTCTTTTCTCCCCTAACACTATAATTCCTGTGTATACACCGGCTCGTTTACGACATTTTTTGCTGTTCGCTTTTGTTGCTGCATTAAGAAAACAGATACACCAAACAATACGAGCATGCTACCGATCATTTGCATTGCATTTAATTTTTCTCCAAGTAAGAAGAACGCAAGTATAGATGCTCCAACAGGTTCTCCTAAAATACTCATTGAAATTGTCGTTGCATTTACATAATTTAATAGCCAGTTATTAATTACATGTGACACTGTCGGCACAACCGCAAGTAAAAGAAAAACAGTCCAATCCCACTTCGTATAACCTGTAAAGGGTACTTGTAATATAACATTATAAATCCCCATAAAAAGACCTGCGAACGCAAAGACTGTAAAGCTATAAATCCAGTGCGATACTTTCTTCACTGTCGTTTGCCCGATAAATAAATAACCGACAACCGCTATTACACTTAGAAAGGATAATATGTCACCATAAATTGCTTGCTTACTTAAACCTAAATCTCCCCAACCAATGCACATTACTCCTAAAATAGCGATTCCCATCGTTGCAATGGCTGAATATGTTGTTCTTTCTTTAAATAGAAAAAAACCTCCAACTAAAGATACGATTGGTTGAAGTGCCAAAATAATTGTTGAACTAGCAACTGTTGTATGCTTTAAAGATTCAAACCATAAAAGAAAATGAAGTGCTAAAAAGAAACCAGATCCAATTAAAAAGCCCCAATCTTTCATTTGAATCCTATTAAATTCCTCTCTTTTTTTCCATACGATAGGCAGCATAATAAGTACGATAATCCATAAGCGGTACATACTTAATATTGAAGATGGTGCTGAGGACATCTTTACAAAAACTGCTGCAAAGGAAATGGCAATTATAGAAATTGCTAATGGTAGTGCGATTGATTTTTCTTGTTTCAAATCCTGTCTCCCCTCTCACCTGTCAAAAATCCCACTTCATTATATCCGTTTTCTTTCGCAACTTAAATACTAATTTTTTAGATTCTTCGTACCATTATGGTAAAATAGAAATTAAGGCACCGATTAGTGAATATTTCTTTCCTTTTCACTACAAGCGTCGCTCTTACAATCGTTACAGTAAATTTTTATTTAGGGGGATCTACATGAGTCAAACAATAGGGAGAATTGAAGAAATTTCATTTTATAGCGCATCACTCCAAGAAGACGTTACACTTCTCGTTTATTTACCAGTAAATTACACGCCACTGCACAAACATACAGTTGTAATTGCACAAGATGGTAGAGATTATTTTCAGCTCGGTAAAGCGCACCGTGTAATTGAGCGCCTTCGTGAAACCGAAGAAATTGACCGTACAATTATTGTCGGTATTCCATATAAAAATGTACATGATCGTAAAGAAAAATATTTCCCAAATGAAGTAAAAAATGCTGCATATATTCGTTTCCTTGCTCATGAACTTGCACCATATATTGATGAAAATTATCCAACGTACCAAATGGGAAAAGGCCGTGTTTTAATTGGTGATTCTCTTGGTGGAACAGTTTCCTTTATGACTGCACTTATGTATCCGCATACATTCGGTAAAGTCGTTATGCAATCACCATTTGTGGATGAGACAGTGATGAACTTAGCAAAAGAATTCAAAGATCCACAGGCGTTAGAACTGTATCACGTCATCGGTACAGAAGAAACGGCTGTAAAGCGTACTGATGGACAAGTATCTGATTTCGTAGGGCCGAACCGTGAGTTAAATACGCTTCTTACAGATAAAAACTTCATCACGCATTATGAGGAATTTGAAGGCAATCATACTTGGAAATATTGGCAGACTGATTTACCGAAAGCCTTCTCTCATATTCTATCAATGAAATAATAGAGAGCAGTATTCAGAATAATTTGATATAATAGATAAAGAGATTTATTTATCTCAAAATCTAACTAGACTTACAAAGGGAGGAATTGGAACATGAAATTAGGCATTGTAATTTTTCCATCTAAAATGATTCAAGATAAAGCGAACGGATTGCGTAAACGTTATGACCCGCACTACGCATTAGTTCCGCCACATATTACATTGAAAACACCCTTTGAGGCGCAAGATGAACAATTAGAGTCGATTGTAAACGAGTTACATACAATCGCAAGTAAAACGAACCCTTTCACCCTTCATGTTGGGAAAGTTGGTTCATTCGCACCTGTTAATAACGTCCTTTACTTTAAAGTAGAAAAAACACCTGAACTTACTTTCTTAAATGAAGAAATGCATAGCGGGTTATTCACGCAAGAACGCGAATATGCTTTCGTACCTCATTTAACAATCGGACAAGGCTTATCAGATGCAGAGCATGCTGATGTGTTGGGCCGATTACGTATGAAAGATTTCTATTACGAACAACCAATTGATCGTTTCCATCTTCTATATCAATTAGAAAATGGAACATGGACTGTACACGAAACATTCCGTCTTGGAAAGGGGAACAACTAATTTGCACGCACAGATTGTACAAACGGACGAACAACTAAGAGATGCATTCTCTGTACGTAAACAAGTGTTTGTAAATGAACAACGTGTCTCTGCTGAAGAAGAGTACGATGAGTTTGAAGAAACTTCAACACACGTTGTTATATATGACAATGATGTTCCAATCGGTGCTGGACGTTTTCGCGCCCTTGATGGTATCGGAAAAATGGAACGCATTTGCGTGCTAAGTTCTCATCGAAAAAAAGGTATCGGAAAAATTGTTATGGATGCGCTTGAAGCGTATGCAAAAGAAAATTCGCTACCAAAATTGAAACTTCACGCTCAAACACATGCCGAAGATTTCTATAAAAAACTTGGATATGTAACGAGTTCTGATGTATTTATGGAAGCTAATATCCCGCACGTCGTAATGATAAAAGAATTGTAATTTGAAAGCAGGAGGTGATCCCTCCTGTTTTTTTACATTGCTATTTTCTTTTTCTTCCGCTAAAGTTAAATGTTGATGCTATAGTTTTGAAGGTGAACATATGACACAAGAAAAATTTTCACAAAAATCGTTAACACACGCTGATATTCCGCGTGCGACATATCATATTCCGAAAACATCTACCCATTTAATCATGGAAGAAGATGTAGATGCGGCTTATTTCCGCGCTCTCGAACAACAAAATGTTTTTTTAAACGAAAAACAATTAGAAGCCGTGCGTACAACAGAAGGTCCTGTTCTTACACTAGCTGGTGCCGGAAGCGGAAAAACATCTGTTTTAACAACTCGCGTAGGTTATTTAGTAAATGTAAAACAAGTTCATCCACGAAATATTTTATTACTTACATTTACACAAAAAGCAGCTGAAGAAATCCGAAGTCGTGTTGCGAAGTTACCGGGTATGAATCATGCAGCAAGTAGTTACGTTGTTGCTGGTACATTCCACTCTGTTTTCTTAAAATTGCTTCGTAGCCAAGGGTATAATCAGCAAATTTTAGCAAATGAAAAACATAAACAAATTATGATAAAAAAAATTTTAAAAGAATTGCGTTTAAAAGACGATTATGATGCTGAAACGATGCTCGCGATGATTTCACTTGAGAAAAACAAATTAAATCGTCCGAAAGATGTAAAAGCGAAAACACCAGTCGAACAAGAATTTAAAGAAGTATACGAACGTTTTGAAGAGGTAAAACAAAGATACAATTATATTGATTTCGATGACATCTTATTGGAAACATATTATATGTTAGAAAATAATGCTCCTTTACTAACTCAATTACAACAACGTTTTCACTACATTGAAGTAGATGAGTTTCAAGATACATCCTATGCACAATATGAAATTGTAAAATTGTTAGCCACGCCAAGAAATAATTTATTTATCGCAGGTGATGACGACCAGGCGATATACGGCTGGCGAGGAGCAAGTCACCAAATTATTTTATCTTTTCCAAAAGAATTTGATAACACAACAATCATTGCACTAAATACGAATTATCGATCCAATCCCTTTATCGTCGGGCTTGGAAATGAAGTTATAAAATTAAATCAAGAACGTTTTGATAAAGAGCTATACTCTGTTCGTGAGGAAGGTGTACAACCTTTTTATGCAAGACCTGCTACGACTCTTGATGAAGCAAATCAAATTTTGCAGCTTATTCAAGAAAAAGTAGAGAGTGGTGAACGTAACTTTAAAGATTTTTGTTTACTGTATCGCACACATTCTGTAAGTCGTTCGTTACTTGATCAGCTTACCATCCATAAAATCCCGTTTATTAAACACGGAGCGAGCCAATCATTTTATGAACATTCTTTAATTAAGCCTGTATTAGATCATCTACGACTTGTGATTGAGCCGTTTCGACTAGAATCACTTTCAAACATATTGCCGACGATGTATATCGGACGTGATGATTGTATTTCATTTATTGAACGTGAACAATGGAAATATGGTGAGGGGCGCTTCCCTTCTCTTCTTCATTTCTTACTATTAAATCCAAGCTTAAAACCTTTTCAAGTGAAAAAGGTAAATGAGCGCATCGATTTTATTAAATTTATAAAAGAATTAGAACCGAAAAAAGCATTAAAAGAAATCATTCATGGTAAAGGAAAATATTTAGAGTACTTGCAAAGTAACGATCGTTCTTCCTTTACAATGCATAAAGACATACAAGAAGAAATGTTGGAAGAATTAATGGAGTCTGCCACTCGTTTCACCGATATTCCAGCTTATTTACAATTTATCGACGAGGCGATTCAAGGTCAAAAAGAAATGGAAGCATTAAAAACAATGCCGCAAAAAGATGCCGTTTCACTTATGTCAATTCATAACGCAAAAGGCCTTGAATTTCCATGTGTCTTTTTACTTGGAGCGAGTGATGGAATCCTGCCCCATACTTCTTCTTTAAAAGATGCAAATGATCGTGTTACGGAAACTTCTGAAGCGTTAGAAGAAGAACGCCGGTTACTATATGTCGCCATTACACGTGCGAAAGAAGAACTTTACATTTCTTCTCCGCAATTTTTCCGAGGAAAGAAATTAGATATATCTCGTTTTTTATATACTGTGCGAAAAGATTTACCTGAAAAGACATCCACTAAATAAGGATGTCTTTTTTTTATATCACGCTATGTACATCCCTCCTATATAAATTCCTTGTTTTTATCGTAAGAATTAACGTAATATCAGCCATATCCCACTCATATTGTAATAGTGTATGTCAGAACTCACGAGAAGGAGTGAACATAATGAGCTGCAATTGTAATGAAGATCATCAACATGAGTGTGATTTCAACTGTGTATCGAATGTCGTTCGTTTTATACATGAACTACAAGAATGTGCAACGACAACATGTGGATCTGGTTGCGAAGTTCCATTTTTAGGTGCACATAACAATGCATCAGTAGCGAATACACGTCCTTTTATTTTATACACAAAAACTGGAGAACCTTTCGAAGCATTTGCACCATCTTCAAGCCTTACTAGTTGCCGTTCTCCCATTTTCCGCGTAGAAAGTATAGATGATGATGACTGTGCTGTATTGCGTGTATTAACTGTAGTTTTAGGTGATGGTACCGCTGTACCACCTGGTGACGACCCAATCTGTACGTTTTTAGCTGTACCAAATGCAAGACTAATATCAACCTCCACTTGCATTACTGTTGATTTAAGTTGCTTCTGCGCTATTCAATGCTTACGTGATGTTTCTATTTAAAACTAAATAATGAGTTAAGCATGGATTGGGTGGCAGATAATTCTGCCACCCAATCCATGCTTAAAGAGTATTCTTATGTAAATTTCTTAAAATTGGGAACTTGTCTAGAACATAGAACCTGTCCTTTTCATTAACTGAAAGTAGAAACAGATAAAGGAGTGAAAAACATGTTCTCTTCTGATTGCGAATTTACTAAAATCGATTGCGAGGCAAAACCAGCTAGTACACTACCTGCCTTTGGTTTTGCTTTCAATGCTTCTGCACCTCAGTTCGCTTCACTATTTACACCACTACTATTACCTAGTGTAAGTCCAAACCCAAATATTACTGTTCCTGTAATCAACGATACAGTAAGTGTCGGAGATGGCATTCGAATTCTGCGAGCTGGTATTTATCAAATTAGTTATACATTAACAATTAGTCTTGATAACGTACCTACTGCACCAGAAGCTGGTCGTTTCTTCTTATCATTAAATACACCAGCTAACATTATTCCTGGATCAGGTACAGCAGTTCGTTCTAACGTTATTGGTACTGGTGAAGTAGATGTATCCAGTGGTGTTATTCTTATTAACTTAAATCCTGGTGACTTAATTCAAATTGTGCCAGTTGAGTTAATTGGAACTGTAGACATCCGTGCGGCAGCATTAACAGTTGCACAAATTAGCTAGTAAAAAGCGGTATTTCTAATACAGAAATACCGCTTTTTATACATAATAAAAAACACTCACAGTAGCATGAGTGTTTCATTCTTCATATTGTTTTATTGTGTTCTTCTTTTTCCCGCAATTGCATCCCTTTTTCTTCACAAATCCTTGTTGTTGTAATTGTTCTTGATATGCCTGTTGTTGTGCTTGGTGTTGTTGCTGTATATGATACCACTGCTGCAGGTCATATGAATTCTGCCTTGGATTATTGCTCACAGCAAACATCTCCTCTACTGTCAATTCTGTCTATTTACTATATGAACAACTCTTTATTTCCGTTCCCTCATTCTTTTAAACTCCGCTTTTTCTCGTATTATGAAAATATATTATTCTCCCATAAAATATCCTGTAATTGTTTCAATGATGGCTGCTGCTCCTGCAATAGCTAATAATGCAAGTAACGGTTCCGCAACGATAGGGATCCAATTATATAAGACTAATAAAAAAGCACTAACCCATACACCTGTACACCAATAACAGCTTAATAATTCGCCAATCCACTTTCTTAATCCATTACCTTTCACTTTTGTAAACGTTGATACACTTCCATCCGGCTCCGTAATCTCTAATTCATCAATAAATGGTCTTCGCAAAAAGGCTGTAATTTTATCATAAACAATTAAACGAGTGAGCCTAAAGGCAGCTAACGCAAAAATAAAAAATAAAAGCCAGCTTGTAAACAGCATAATTCCACCTTCCCTTATCCTCTTTCGCCTATTTAAAAAAAAAGGTCTTGAGATTGTGACCAAATCTCCTCGACTCCAATATCTTATTAATGTAAATACAAACAAGAAGATAAGGAGTGACATTAATGAGTTGTAACGAAAATAAACACCATGGCTCTTCTCATTGTGTAGTTGACGTTGTTAAATTCATCAATGAATTACAAGATTGTTCTACAACAACATGTGGATCTGGTTGTGAAATCCCATTTTTAGGTGCACATAATACTGCATCAGTAGCAAATACACGCCCTTTTATTTTATACACAAAAACTGGAGAACCTTTTGAAGCATTCGCACCATCAGCAAGCCTTACTAGCTGCCGTTCTCCAATTTTCCGTGTGGAAAGTGTAGATGACGATAGCTGTGCTGTATTACGTGTATTAACTGTAGTATTAGGTGACAGTTCTCCGGTACCACCTGGTGACGATCCAATTTGTACGTTTTTAGCTGTACCAAATGCAAGATTAATATCTACAACTACTTGCATTACTGTTGATTTAAGCTGTTTCTGTGCAATTCAATGCTTACGCGACGTTTCTATCGTAAAGTAAACTAAAAAACTATTGGGGTGGTAGAAGCTTTCTACCACCTTTACATATTTAAAAACCGGCCATACTAATCGATTGGATATCATCTATAGACAACCTAATATCTCTCATACTATTTTGCGGCATAATAGATACAATGCCATTACGATACGATATGATCGATCCAACATATGAGACTGTAGCTGTTTTTATTCTGCATCTTACTTTCGGAATGTAATGAGGGCGGTTTAGTAAAAAATGAATTTTTTCATCATTATTCATATCCTTAAATGATTTATTATACGGGACAGTTCTTACTGATTCTGGTTCTTGCTCTTCTTGTTCTATGTGTTCTTCTTTTTCTTCTTCTATTTTTTCTTCCACTTGCTGCTCTTCTTGTTGTTCTTGTTCTATTACCTCTTCCACAGCACTGCTTACAGCATTTTCGTTTCTATTACTGCTCTCTTTTCGATCCTCATTTTCAAAGTTTGTTAAGATAATCCTTTTTATTTTCGGTGCAGCAAGTTCCAAATTTACTTGCGCAATATATAACAACGGTTTTCCAACTGTTGAACTTTTATTTTTATTCTTCACACTCGTCCCTCCCACTTCCATACGTAGCTGAATAAATCGTGTACTATTATAGTTATATTCATTACGTAGTAAGAACTTTCGTTAAAAATCGTTCTTTCTCAGAACAAATAAAAAGGACAATCTCAGCATTTAGAGATTGTCCTTTAAAAATTAATATTATATTTATCCTAGGATATGATACCCTGAATCAACGTGAATGTTTTCTCCTGTTACACCGCGTGCTAAATCACTGAATAGGAATACTGCTGTATCGCCAACTTCTTCTGGAGTTGTTGTACGACGAAGTGGTGCGCGCTCCTCAATTTCTCTTAAGATTGAGTTAAAATCGCCTACACCTTTTGCAGATAACGTACGAATTGGTCCTGCAGAAATAGCGTTAACACGAATACCGTGTTGACCTAAATCGTTCGCTAAATATTTCACGCTCGCTTCTAATGAAGCTTTCGCAACACCCATAACGTTATAATTTTTCACAACACGCTCGCCGCCAAGGTATGTTAACGTTAAAATATTTCCGCCTTCTGTCATTACTTTTTTTGCTTCTCTTGCTACAGCTGTTAAAGAGAATGCGCTAATATTTTGTGCAAGTAAAAATCCATCGCGAGAAGTATCTACAAACTCACCTTTTAAGTCATCGCGATTTGCAAAAGCAATACAATGTGCTACACCGTGAATAGTACCTACTTCTTGTTTAATTGTTTCAAAGCAAGCTGTAAGTTCCTCATCATTCGTTACATCACAAGGTAATACAAGTGATTCTTGTCCTTCTAATGTGTCCGCTAATTCACGAACGTTTCTTTCTAAACGTTCTCCTGCATATGTGAATATTAATTTTGCACCTGCATTATGCAAAGAGCGAGCAATTCCCCATGCAATACTTCTTTGGTTCGCAACGCCCATAACAACAAATGTTTTCCCTTGTAATAGTTCCATGATATATCCTCCCAGAAATACTTATACTTGTTATTAGTACCTGATACTATAATTATAGTACCATAAAACCGCTTAAAGGCAAACAAAAAAGTCATTAACAGAAATTTGTTAATGACTTTTGGTTTCTATAAAAAACCGCTCTAATCCTTCTTCCCAAGACGGCATTTGTGAAAAACCATTTAATCGTAGCATGTTATGTTGAAAAACAGAATATTTGGGTCTCGCAGCTGCAGCCCCGAATTCTTCCGTTGAAACAGGTAATACATTCACTTTCATATTGGCGTACGAAAATATCTTTTGTGCAAATTCAAACCAAGAGCATGAACCACTGTTTGATACGTGGTATGTACCGTATAAAGAAGTATGAATGAGCTTATTAATAACCATATTTAAATCCGCCACATACGTAGGAGAGCCAACTTGATCCGCTACAACGGATATTTCATCTCTTTCTTTTCCTAATCGCATCATCGTTTTCACGAAATTATTTCCATATTTACCATATAGCCACGATGTGCGAACGATAAAATATTTATTATGTAACTCTTTGACGAACTGCTCCCCCGCATACTTAGAGGCCCCATATATATTTATCGGCGCTGGACTATGAAATTCGTCGTATCCATCTGGTCTGGCACCTTGAAATACATAATCAGTACTAATATAAACTAGCTTTGCCCCTACTAATTGTGAAGCAACCGCTACATTTCGAGCTCCGATTGCATTTATTCTATACGCAAAATCCTGTTCTTTCTCCGCATGATCTACTTTCGTATAGGCAGCACAATGAATAATTATATGTGGTTTTATTTCTTGTACCACTTGTTGTATTCGAGATATATTTGTCACATCTAATAACTTTTTATCAAATGGATATATATCATATTCTTCAGAGTCTAACTCTTCAAATAGTTGCTTTCCTAATTGACCGTTTGCTCCTGTTATGATAACCCTCTCTTTCATTTAACATGCCCCTTACTAATCTTTTAGTGGTTTCCACCATTCCTTATTCTTTTCATACCATTTCACCGTCTCTTGTAATCCTTGTTCAAACGTGTATTTCGGTTCCCAATCAAATTCATTCTTCATTTTCTCTGCATCAATCGCATAACGACGATCGTGCCCTAAACGATCTGTAACATATTCAATGTCTTTTTTTGTTTTTCCTAAAAGAGTAATAATTTGTTTCACAACTTCTACATTTGTTTTTTCATTATTTCCACCTATATTATATACTTCTCCTACACGTCCCTTATGCAGAACAACATCAATCGCACTGCAATGATCCGTTACATGTAACCAATCTCTTACATTTAAACCATCACCATATAGCGGTAGTTTTTTTCCTTCTAGTGCATTCGTAACCATTAATGGAATTAATTTTTCAGGATACTGGTACGGTCCATAATTGTTAGAACAACGCGTTACTATAACCGGTAATTGATATGTTTTATAGTAAGATAGAGCTATCATGTCCGCGCTCGCCTTACTTGAAGAATATGGACTATTTGGAGCTAACGGTGTTTTCTCTGTAAACTTCCCTGTTTTTCCTAAAGAGCCATACACTTCATCCGTTGACACTTGCACAAGTTTTATATGCGAATATTTTTTAACTAGTTCTAATAAAGTAACCGTTCCAATTACATTTGTATCATAAAAAGGAATCGGATTTTCAATACTACGGTCCACATGTGATTCAGCTGCAAAATTTACAATCACTTGTACGTCTCGCTCTTTTATAACGTGTTCTAATAGCTCTCCATTTTGAATTTCTCCTTTTACAAAAGAGTAATTCGGGTGATCCTGAAGAGATTTTACGTTATTTAAATTCCCACTATATGTTAATGCATCGTAATTAATAATTTTATATGTTTCATAACTTTGTAGCATGTAATGAACGAAATTACTTCCAATAAATCCAGCCCCACCTGTTACTAATATATTCATAAACAACGCTCCTACTTAAAAACTATCTTCATATTCCTCTAGTAATGGTAATATCTGATCCTTATCGGACAATATAGGATCGGTTACTGGCCAAGGAATTGCTAAATCTTTATCTTCCCAAAGTAATCCTGAGTCATGCTCTGCGCTATAATATTCATCTACTTTATACATAACGATAGTATGCGGGACAAGCGTGCAAAATCCATGTGCAAACCCTTTTGGCACTAGTAATTGCCGATGGTTATCTGCACTTAAAATATATCCTTTCCATTGTTTAAATGTCGGTGATTTTTTTCGTAAATCAACGATAACATCATAAATTGCCCCTTGCATAACTTGAATGAGTTTCGTTTGTGCTTTCGGATTTTTTTGAAAGTGTAGTCCCCGAATCGTTCCTGCCTTAGCCGAATAAGATACGTTATCCTGTACAAATGAATACGTTATCCCTAATGTTTCTAGCACCTGCTTATTATAGCTCTCTGAAAAAAAGCCACGATCGTCTCCAAACAACCTCGGTTCTAACAATTTTGCATCGGTAAAATTTGTTTCTACAACTTTCATATTCTCACCTATTCTCCGTTAAACTGTTTCCCAAAATTAATATCCCGTGCTAACGTATTCGCCTTTTGAAGCGAAGCATGAGTTCCCGCATCAGTCCACCAGCCGCTCATTTCATTATAAGTAAGTACCCCTCGCTTTAAATACCAATTATTTATATCTGTAATTTCAAGTTCTCCCCGTGCAGAAGGTTTTAATTCTTTAATATAAGAAAAGACTTTCGAATCATACAAATAAATTCCCGTAACCGCATAAGAACTTTTCGGCTCTTTCGGCTTTTCTTCAATTTCAACTATTTTTCGGTTTTGAATATGTGCTACGCCAAATCTTTCGGGATCTTCTACAGATTGCAATAGCACTTTCGCACCTTCTTTTTGGTTTGCAAACTCTTCAACATACGGAAGAATATCATCTGAAAAAATATTATCCCCTAATATAACTACCATACGATCATTCCCGACGAAATCTTCACAAAGTCCTAACGCCTGTGCGATCCCGCCCGCTTTATCTTGCACACGATACGTAAAGGACACTCCAAATTCATGACCACTCCCTAAAAAGCTAACAACATCCCCCATATGCTCTTTACCTGTAATAATCATAATATCTGTAATATCGCATTGTTTTAGCTTATATACCGCATGATAAATCATCGGATACCGACCAACAGGAAGTAAATGTTTATTCGTTACTTTCGTTATTGGATATAATCTCGATCCAGTACCACCTGCTAAAATAATTCCTTTCACTTTGCATCTCTCCTTTATGATGGAGATAATATATCTTTGTAATGTTCTACAAACACTTTCCGGTACTTCTCATATGTATCCGCATCAAACTCATCCCCGTTGTAATGAATACACCATAAATTTGCTTGATTTGGGATACCAATTAAATAACCAGCCCTTTGAAACTCTAAAGACTGTGACACATCATAAAAGTGAAACCCTTGAAACAAATCTTCTCGCCACGGAATATCATACTGCGTTGCCATGAATAAACCATCAATTGCCTGAACTGACAAAAATGGTTGATTACCATAAAAAACCTGATCTAAATTTAATAATTGATAATTCCGTCTTCTATACTCAATCACTTTCCCTACTAAATTTTTCCCTTCCCACCATATCCCGTTATTCGGTAAAAACTGAGCCCCAGCGACTCCTATTAAACCAAGCTTTTCATTTTCTTTAAACAGAGATATAAGTGTAGAAAACATGTCTCGATTAATAAGATATGTATCTTGATGTATATACACTTTGTATTTCGCTGGATATGAAAGGGCTCGGTTGTAAGCACTTGCCATACTTTGTGCATCTCGTATCGGAAAAATTTGTACTGTGTAACCTGGGGGAACAAAAATGTTTCTTATTTGGCTCTCACATTGTTTGAAAAGCTCCTCATTATTTACACAAACAACGACTAATATTGTATGATCTTTCATTTTTGTCCCCCCTTTTATTCTTCCTTATTTACATCTGACATATAGTGTTCCACAAATATTTTCCGATACTTTTCATAGTTCGTCATATTCACATCAAAATGATAATGGATACACCAAGCATCGCGCTGTACAGGTACACCGACTGTATATCCTGCTTTTTTAAATTCAAATGATTGAGATACATCATAAAAATCAAATCCGTCAAATAAATCTTCTCGCCACGGAACATCATATTGTGTCGCCATTAATAAACCATCAATACATTCTACAGGAATAAATGTTTTTGATTCATGATATGGTTGTTCTAAACTTGCCATATAAAACAAATCATTCATATAACCAATGACCTTTCCTACAATTCCACGCCCTTCGTTCCATACGCCAGTCGGAGGAACATATTGCGCTCCAACCATCCCAATCATCCCAAGGTGTTCATGTTCCTCAAATAATTGAAGTAATCCGTATAAAAAAGCCCTATTTATAATAAAAACATCTTGATGTAAATAAACTTTATACTTCGCTGGATGCGAAATGGCTTGATTGTATCCACTCGTCATACTTTTCGCATTTCGAATCGGCATAAATTGTACAATATACCCTGGCGGTACTAACAATTGCAATATATGACGCACGCAGTTTGCATACAATTTCCGATCATTTATACATGTAACAAATAATATTGTTTTGTCTGCAGCACTCATAATTGTGATTTTTCAGCTTCAATAATATACTGAAATACAACTGTCTCAGCCATGAAGCCACTTCCAAGACGATATTTTTTACAAATTCCATATAACTCCTCAATAAGCGGTTCATACATTTTATGATCAACATATACACGATCTACTTTACTAATAACATATCCTGCTTTTAAAAACATTCTTAGCATTTCATTAAATGTAAAGAAACGAATATGTGTTTTATCTAATAAACCATATTCTGTATACGTCCAGTTTCCAGCAAGTAAGGGAGCTAATACTGAAATATGAGCAACGTTTGGTATACTTGCTAGAATCACACCATTTTGCTTTATATATGGCTTTACTTTTTCTATTACAGCCCACGGATCAAATAAATGCTCTAATACATCCCCAAATATGACGCAATCAAATTGCCCCTCCTCATAAGGAAGATCTATTTTTTCTATATCCCCTAAAATAACATGATCTAGTCTTTCTTTCGCTTTTTCTGCCGCCTCTGGAAACGCCTCAATTCCTGATACACGTGTACCATTTTCTTTAATAGCCGCTCCCAATGCACCGCTCGAGCAACCAATATCAAGAACTTCTTTCCATTCCTTTTTTATATGCTTTAATAAATTCGGATTCGCTGCATTATAATAATGTTCGGATTTTTCTTCATATAAAGAACTTTTTTCGCGATTCATTTCACACACTCCTTATGCAAATTGAATTAGAAATATAAATCTCATATGAATTCTATAAAGTGCAGTTTTTGTTCCTCCCCATTGATTATTAGTCCGCAAATAGCAGTATAAAATTTTTTATCTATATTGGTTACGTTACTGATACTTTAATATATAACCAATCTATTAGAGTTAGAATAACGATAAATCATTTCTACAAAAAACGAAACCTATTACGCTTTATATGGTTTATCAAAAACTCCACGAAAATATTTACGGTTATATTCAATTGCAGCATTATTCGGAACATAAGAAGCTGCTAATTCATTGTAATAATATGCTTTATCCTGCTCTCCTAACCTGCTATAACAAATACACATTTGTAAATAGGGTAGCCATGTGTAGCTAGCTGGACTATGGAAAGGACTTTCCGTTGCCATTGGTACTTCCGTAGCAAGTTTAAACCAAAATATCGCTTCATTATATTTTTCTTGTTCCATATATATATATCCTATTCTTGTACAATTCTCTCCTCTAGGGACGTCATACCGAAACGACTTCACACAAGATTCGATTGCCTTCTCCCACATTCCGAGCTTTGCATAGCAATCTCCTAACTTACCACATGCATAAATTTTCTCTTCATACCATCCTTCGTCTTGATTAAGAAATGTTTCATATAGAAGAACTGCATCATCATATTTTTGGTTATCCGTAGATTCATTTGCGTAATAAAATAAATCTCTCGGACTTAATTCTTCACCTGCCGCTACAGTATTTTGAAAAATTTTCAAATTACGATTTGTTACTTTTTTTTCTTTTTTATGTGTAATAGCAACATTACTACTAAAAACCTCACCAGAAATAGCTAAATACTCATGAACCTTTCCAAACCATTGAAATTGTTTTTCACGCTTTACAAGTCGATTTCTTTTTGTACAATATAAAGGTTTCCCGTTAGAATCCATTGCAAGGTGATAAGGCATCGAAACAGCATCAATTTTAGGATCTAATTCTCTTTTTAAAAGTTTCAATGCTTCTTGAGCATCTTCTAATAAGACGTCATCTGCATCTAGCCACAATATATACTCTTGCGTCGCTTTTGAAAAAGAAAAATTTCTTGCTGCTGCAAAATCATCAATCCACTGGAAATCATATATGTTAGAAGTGTATTTCTCTACGATTTCTTTCGTTCGATCGACGGAGCCTGTATCAACCACTATAATTTCATCCACAATTTTTTCAACTGTGTCTAAACAACGGGCTATTGTCTCCTCCTCATCTCGAACAATCATACATAAACTAATTGTAATTCCTTGCTTGTTCAACATAATCACCCTCTTCCAAATCAATCATATGTTATACATATACTAAACTTTCCATTTTTTTAAATTGTTCAAGTAGTTTAAGATTTCTTTTCAATAATTCAAATGTCCGTGTCATTTTCTTTCGGTTTTGCATCTACTATATAATGAACGCTTTATGGAGGTGAATTTATGTCAAATAATAATTATTCAAATGGATTAAATCCCGATGAATCTTTATCAGCTAGTGCATTTGACCCTAATCTTGTAGGACCTACATTACCACCGATACCACCGTTTACCCTTCCGACTGGGCCGACCGGGCCTACTGGACCTACCGGACCTACGGGGCCGACTGTACCTACGGGACCGACTGGGCCGACTGGGCCTACTGGGCCAACTGGACCTACGGGACCGACTGGTGACACTGGGACTACTGGACCTACGGGGCCGACTGGTGACACCGGGGCTACTGGACCTACGGGGCCGACTGGTGACACCGGGGCTACTGGACCTACGGGGCCGACTGGTGACACTGGGGCTACTGGACCTACGGGGCCGACTGGTGACACTGGGGCTACTGGACTTACGGGGCCGACTGGTGACACTGGGGCTACTGGACCTACTGGACCGACTGGACCAACTGGGGCTACTGGACCGACTGGACCGACTGGACCATCCGGACTAGGACTTCCAGCAGGACTATACGCATTTAACTCCGGTGGGATTTCTTTAGATCTAGGAATTAATGATCCAGTACCATTTAATACTGTTGGATCTCAGTTTGGTACAGCAATTTCTCAATTAGATGCTGATACTTTCGTAATTAGTGAAACTGGATTCTATAAAATTACTGTTATCGCTAACACTGCAACAGCAAGTCTATTAGGAGGTCTTACAATCCAAGTGAATGGAGTACCTGTACCAGGTACTGGATCGAGTTTAATCTCACTCGGAGCACCTATCGTTATTCAAGCAATTACGCAAATTACGACAACTCCATCATTAGTTGAAGTAATTGTTACAGGGCTTGGGCTATCATTAGCTCTTGGCACGAGTGCATCCATTATTATTGAAAAAGTTGCTTAATTTTTACTTAGCAGTAAAACTGATATCAGTTTTACTGCTTTTTTCAATTTCAAATTCAATCATGAAACATTCGGTACCTACATAATCATATTGTTGTATGACATTTTGCAGGAGGCACAAATATGGAAAGTAAATCTGCTGTTCAGCTTTATCTCGAATTGCTAAAGAAGACCATTTTATTTGAAATATGGTTAGAATATGAGGCATACTTACCCGCATCTCTACATATTTCAAAAGAACTAGAATTCGAGCCAGTTACAGTCCCCCTCCCTTTATTCATTAAGCAATATGCTGAAAACCATAACTTAAAAATTGTAAAACCAAATGTTTCAAAAAGTGAACGCCATGATGGAATGGATTGGCCAAGAGCAGCACATAGCATGATCGGTCGAGAACGTATGAACCAATTACAAGAGGCAATGGAAACTGTTGTTCGTGAAAATATAGAGGGAGATTTTATTGAAACAGGTGTATGGCGCGGAGGATCGTGCATTTTTATGAATGGTTTTTTACAAGCAAACAACATTACGGATCGTAATGTGTGGGTCGCTGATTCATTTGAAGGTTTGCCAGCACCGAATCTAGAACAATATCCAAAAGATTACGGTGATTATTTACACACATTCGATTACTTACGCGTCTCTTTAGAACAAGTACAAGAGAATTTCAAAAAATATGATTTACTAAATGATCAAGTGAAATTTTTAAAAGGCTGGTTTAAAGATACTTTACCAACAGCACCAATTGAAAAAATAGCAATTGCACGGCTTGATGGTGATATGTACGAATCCACAATGGATGGTCTCGTGAACTTATATGATAAAGTTTCTAAAGGTGGCTATATAATTATCGATGACTACGGGCTACCGCCATGCGCTGAGGCTGTGACAGACTTTAGAAACCAACGAAATTTAAAAGCCCCTATTACTAAAATTGATGTATTTGGCGTTTATTGGAGAAAAGAATAAAAAAGATTTAATCTATAGGAGATTTCATTTTCACTCATCCTTCTCTCACTTCTAATCCAATTAAGTATTCTTTTTCGGAATCTCCTTACATATAACAATTGTTTTCCTGTGTTCTCTCACTACAAATTAAAAATTTTATTAATAGATTTACTGCATCTTCTCATACAAGAAAGGGGTATACTCATGAGTGAACTTAACAAAGAAATGACTTTACTCCCCCCTCCTGAACTCGTCCAATATGTAGGTGGCGACTTCAAAAAAGTTGGAAAAGAGTTCCTAAAGCATTTTATTCAAATTGGCGCTTTAAAACCAAATGAAAAAGTATTAGATGTAGGCTGCGGCGTCGGCCGAATGGCTGTACCATTATTGAATTACTTACATGATGATGGAGCGTATTATGGATTTGATTTGTTTAAAGATGGAATTACTTGGTGTCAAAATAACATTTCAACTATGCGTAATAATTTTCACTTTGAACATGTTGACATATACAATCAATTCTATAATCCAGAAGGAAAAGAAGATGCCTCTCAATATCGTTTTCCCTATGAAGACGGGACATTCGATTTTATCTTTTTAACTTCTGTATTTACGCATCTTCTACCAGAAGAATTAGAACATTACGTATCTGAAATTGTACGTGTATTAAAAAAAGACGGGAGATGTTTCATTACATTCTTTCTTATAAATCCTGAATCGGCCTATTATTTAAATGCAGGACAAAGTACATTAGGTTTTTATCATCGAATCGAAAATTGCTACGTTGTAAATAAAGATATTCCGAATTTCGCAGTTGCTTATCCTGAGACAGATATTTGCAATCTATTGAATAAGTACGGCCTAGAAATAATCAATAAGCCGCATTACGGTTTATGGTGCGGCAGACATGAATATACAAGTTACCAAGATATTGTTCTTACAAAAAAAAGCTTCTGAAAGGAAGTTATGTATGATGAATGAAAAAAATCCACCTCTCGTTTCCATCCTTATTCCCACTTATAATCGGCCTCATTATTTCAAAATTGCTCTAGAAAGTGCATTGGCACAAACTTATTCTAATATTGAAATCATCATCGGAGATGATAGTACAAATGATGAAACAGCAACTTTAATACGTGAACAATACTTACCAAATTATAAAAATATAACATACATTCGAAATATCCCTACTCTAGGACAATTTCACAATGACCTTATGCTCATAGAAAAATCAAATGGTGAGTATATAAATTTTTTAATGGACGATGACGTGTTTTATAAGCATAAAATACAAAAAATGATGGCCTATTTTGAGCAAGATCCCAATAAAAACCTTGCTCTTGTTACTTCTTATCGAGTACGTATTGATGATCATGGAAATCTAATAGGTGATTCCCATCCAACACAAAGGTTATATAGTGAAGATACCCCATTAAACGGGATATTTTTAGGTAATTGGATGTTAAAGGGCGGACACAACATTATCGGTGAGCCTACAACTACTTTGTTCCGAAAGGAATTGCTCACTGAACCTTTTGGCACCCTTAAAGAGCGACAATATTCTTGTAGTGTTGATATGGCCTCATGGATTTCTTTACTTTCTAAAGGAAATGCAATATACATTTCTGAGCCTTTAAGTCAATTTCGCTACCATGCTGGACAACAAATACACAATAAGCTCCTTCAAGGTTGTGAAGATTTCACACACCTTGTTATAACAGCAAAAGAATATGGCTTTTTACAAAATACTACGGACTATAGAGCAGCTCTACTTAGTGCTTACCAATGGTGTAAAAGTTCCTTAAAATACTATCTTCATCAACTAGATATTTTTCCTGACGCACATGTACGTCTTTCCCATTGTTTGGATATAATTATTAAAGAGTTAAACAATTAAACTACTCTGCAAAATCAAAAGTGTATGGACTATATGTGAATTATTTGTATAGTTCATACATTCTTTCTCATACTATAAAGTGAAACTTTAATCAGCTCTCACCAATCGGGCTTTTACGGGCAGTTGATCCCCCACCGAACTTCCTCGCTTTCGCTGAATTTTGAGGTGGGGGTCTTACTGCCCATTAATGCGGGATAAAATCCATTACTATAAAGAGCAGTAGAAAGGAATACCTACATTGAAAGATCCAAATTCTCAATATCAAATAGACTACGTATTACTATTTATTTTATTTGCCATTGGGATTGTTAGTTGTTGTGCTATTGCAAGTGCGCAAGCCTCTTTACCGCCATTTTTACAAAACGTCAATTTTGTACTAAAACAAATCCAATGGTATTTCATTGGATTTATAGCCATTGGTGTTATTATGATTATCGATTTCGACCGTTATCAAAAAATCGCTTGGTATTTGTACAGCTTTGCAATGGTACTACTTATTGGACTAGAACTTCAAGTACCAGGTGCCGTTACAATTAAAGGCGCTACAGCTTGGTACAGGCTCCCAGGCATCGGAAATTTTCAGCCTTCTGAAATTATGAAATTATTTTTAATTATCGTCATTGGACGAATTATAGCAAACCATAATGAGAAATATTTTCTCCAAACAATACATGACGATTTTTTACTACTTGGAAAAATATTTGCAACAAGTTTGCCACCACTACTACTGATCGCAAAGGAACCAGATTTAGGAAATACAATGGTCATTTCAGCGATGCTTGCAGCAATGATACTAGTTTCTGGCATACGATGGCGTTTTATTTTCGGATTAGTTTCAGCTACTTTCGTGGCTGGATCTACATTAATATATATTTTTTTTACTCACACAGATTTCTTTAAAGCACATATTTTAAAAGAATATCAATTAAATCGCTTCTACGGATGGTTAGCACCTTACAAATATGATGCACAAGGATATCAATTAAGACAAGCATTCTTAGCGACTGGATCCGGAGAAATGCAAGGAAAAGGGTGGGAAAATGGACAAGTATATTTTCCAGAACCACATACAGATTTTATTTTCACTAATGTCGCTGAACAATTTGGATTTCTAGGCGCAAGTGTCATTATTTCTCTTTTTTTCTTACTCATTTTTCGAATGATTCATATTGCTTTAGAAAGTAATGACCCTTTTGGTAGTTACATTTGCGCTGGTACAATCGGAATGTTTACTTTCCAAGTATTCCAAAATATCGGGATGACAATCGGATTACTTCCCATTACAGGGATAACATTACCTCTTATGAGCTACGGAGGAAGTTCACTGCTTACATACATGATTGCGATTGGGTTCATTTTAAATGTTCGCTCAAGAACGAAAATCTTTATGTTTAAATGAACAACACAAAAACGCTATATTTTTATCTCTATCCTTTTTTAGATATACTAATGAAAAATACGATGGAGGTTTAAATATGAAATATGACATTATAGGAGATATTCATGGATGTTTCCAAGATTTTCAAAATTTAACAGAGAAGCTAGGATATAACTGGAGTAGCGGTCTACCGGTTCACCCTGACCAACGCAAACTTGCATTCGTTGGCGATATTACAGACCGTGGTCCTCATTCATTACGTATGATTGAAATTGTATGGGAACTTGTCATACATAAAAAAGAAGCTTATTACGCTCCTGGAAATCACTGTAATAAACTATATCGATTTTTCCTTGGGCGTAATGTAACAGTCGCTCACGGACTTGAAACAACTGTTGCTGAATATGAGGCACTTCCTTCTCATAAGCAAAACATTATAAAAGAAAAGTTTATCACTCTTTATGAACAATCACCACTCTACCACATACTAGACGAAAAAAGAGTAATCGTATGTCACGCTGGGATTCGGCAAGATTACATAGGAAGACGAGATAAAAAAGTACAAACCTTTGTATTATATGGCGATATTACAGGAGAAAAGCATGCCGATGGCTCACCGGTCCGTCGCGATTGGGCGCAAGAATACAAGGGACAAGCTTGGATTGTATATGGACATACACCAGTAAAAGAACCTCGATTCGTCAATCAGACAGTCAATATTGATACTGGTGCTGTATTTGGTGGCAAATTAACCGGATTACGTTATCCTGAAATGGAGACTATCTCTGTCCCTTCTTCTTTACCTTTTGTCGCTGAGAAATTCCGTCCAATTTCATAACTACCTTACTTAGCATTATTTAGGCAGATTTCATATGAAACTAGGTAAAGTAATTAAAAAAAGATGCAATAAAGTGCATCTTTTTTTAATTACACTACATATAATGTCGCAGGAGGTGACAGAATGAAGAAAAAATCTTCTAAACAAAAAAGAAAATTTCCCCCTTTATATCTGCCCATGTACGGAATTAACAACTGGTGTAGTATTCGGGCTGCAGCGATAGAAGAACTGGAAGAACAAGAGTCATCAAAAAAAAGCAAAGTAAAACCAACATATGTCTCTTTAGAAAATGCTGTGATGAGCCGCATAATCGATCGCAGAAAAATAAAGATGCAACAAAAAAATAAACAGCTTTCAAATCAAGATGAACAGATACTACGTTCTAACCAAACAGAAGAAAAGACGGAAGAAAATATTTCTGTAGCAATGAATAAAAAAGTGGAACCAGAAATTCCAGCTGCTATTATAAACAAAGTAAAAAAAATAAAAGAAGCATTAGCTTCATCGAATGATATACAAATTGAAAAACCACTCATAATTGAGACACCTACACCTGAAAATACAAAAGTTAAAAGGGGCGGCCGATATGCATATGCAGAGGGGCTTCACTCTCATGCGGAGGGCATGGCAGCACATGCGGAAGGCTTATTAACACACGCAAAAGGTTCTTTCTCTCATGCAGAAGGATCAAACTCAAAAGCAACTGGACATAGTTCTCATAGTGAGGGAAGTGAAACGACAGCAGGCGGGGCTTATTCTCATGCGGAGGGTAAACAGACAATTGCTTTAGGCGAAGCAGCACACGCAGAAGGAAACGCAACTATTGCTAACGGATCCTCTTCTCATGCGGAAGGTCATCATACATCAACAGCTCATTTTGCAGGTAGCCATATTATGGGGCGCTTCGGCACTGCAGAAGAAGCTTATTCTTGGTTTATTGCAAATGGTGTAAGCGACACCGACCATAATATCGGGGCTAAATGGCTTGCTCATAATGGAGAAATGTACATTGAGGGCGCGTCTTACAATGCAAGCGGAACGGATTTTGCACAAATGTTTGAAACCGAAGGTTATAAACCTATTGATGTCGGTTATTTCGTTACATTTAGTAACGAAGAAAAAATTCGGATAGCTACTTCACGCGATTCGTTCATTTTAGGAATATCTAGTGCAACCCCTGCCCTTATAGGAAATAGCGGGGCTTTAAGTTGGCAAAAACGTTATAAAACAGATAACTTTGGAAAACGCCAATATGTATGGACGGAAGCCGAAGAAATACAACCTCTTTTAAATACAGAATGGGATCCAACTTGCAAATATGTAGCAAGAAAAGATCGCGCCGAGTGGCTTCCTGTCGGATTAATTGGACAAATGTTAGTACATGATGACGGCACTTGCGAAGCACATGGATATTGTCGTCCAAATGACAATGGCATTGCTACAAAAGCCGAAAGTGGATTTTTCGTTATAAAGCGTACGGGTGAAAACCAAATTTTAATATTATTCCGCTAAGAAAAAAGGGAACAAAATTCTTTATAATATAAGAATTTTGTTCCCTTTTTAAGTATGCCGCAACACTTCTTGCATATCGCTTGGAAGCTTTATAGTGAAAGACATCTCTTTCTCTAAAATAGGATGATAAAACGTCAAAGATTTACTATGAAGTGCTTGCCGTTTCATTTCATCCCTTCTCCCTCCATATAAGCTATCACCAAGTAACGGATGTCCTATATGAGCCATATGCACACGAATTTGATGCGTTCTTCCTGTCTCAAGCTCAAGCGCTACATGTGTCTTATGATATGTACTATCAATTACCTTAAAATGAGTAACTGCCCTTTGTCCATCCTCACAAACCGTTCGCTCAATAATGCTATCAGATTTTCGACCAATTGGTGCATCAATCATTCCTTCTCGTTCTACAATCCTTCCGTGAACAATTGCTTCATACGTTCGTTTCACAGCTTTTTGTTGATGCTGCTTCGATAAAAGATGATGCACGAAACGATTTTTTGCAATAAGCATAAGCCCCGAAGTATCACGATCTAAACGTGTTACGATGTGCACTGTACTTGCAAGGTGCTGCTTATCATAATGAGATAAAAGCGCATTTGCAACACTCCTTGTCGGATGTTCTCTAGACGGAATCGTTGACATGTTCGCCTCTTTATTAATGATAAGAACCGCGTCATCTTCATATACAATGCTTAAAGGGATATCTTCTGCCATCATCCCTTCACTTCTTTCCTCAACTGGAAAAAAGACACGTAATTCTTCACCAGCACGCAACTGATGACGAACACTCGCATGTTGACCATTTACTTCAATTGCCCCGCCGTGAAACTTTATATCCGTTAAAGCGGCTTTAGAAACGCCTTTCGTTTTCAAAAATTCCCTAACTAAAGTTCCCTCTTCAGCCGGCCCTATATCCCATTTCAATGTAAATCTGTTCAAATATATAACCCTTTCTATTTATCTGCAACAAACGAGTCACGAACTCGTTTCCAGAACGGGAATGGACGGAAACGAACAAATCGTACTTTCTCGTTTGCGACGCGATACTGGATTGATTTCACATCTTGATGAACCATCGTTAAATGATCCACTGTAATTTGTAAGTTCATTCCTGCAGCTGGCTTTAACACACATGTATGATGCTTCGGCAATACGAGCGGCGATCCTACAGTACGAAATACACGATTGTTAATGGACGCCATTTCTGCAATTTGTATCGCTTCAATAGATGGGTGAATAATCGCTCCGCCAAGCGCTTTATTATACGCGGTACTTCCTGAAGGAGTAGAGATACAAAGGCCGTCTCCGCGGAATGTTTCAAAATATTCTCCGCGTATTTCTACTTCTGTTACTAATGTACCTTCTGCACTTTTTACAGTCGCCTCATTCATCGCTAAATACTGTGACTCTTTACTTCCATTCACATAGCGAATAATAACTTCTAAAAGCGGATATTCCACCACTTGGAATGGTGTTTTTGCAATTGCAATTACTAATTTCTCTACTTCTGTCGGTAACCAATCTGCATAGAAACCTAGATGTCCTGTATGTACACCAACAAATGCCGTTTCAGCCAATCGATCATAATAACGATGAAATGCATATAAAAGCGTTCCATCTCCCCCAACAGAAATTACAATATCGGGTTCCTTTTCATCCATTATAAATCCGAAATCTAGCAAGTATTCTTTCATCGTGCTTGCCAGTGCATCTGATGATTGATCTCCCTTTGACATAATTGTAAATTTCATCGCACAACACCCTTTAGTTTATGATTCGGAATCTTTCGTTTCTTGCTTTCTTGAAAAAGCTTTCTGCGCTTCTTGAATTTCAAGACGGATAGAAGACATTTCTTCATCTAATAAAAATGCTGCTTCTGCTGCGCGTTGCAAGCGTATTTTAATATCTTCAGGAAAACGTCCACTATATTTATAATTTAAAGAATGCTCAATTGTTGCCCAAAAATTCATTGCTAGCGTGCGTATTTGGATTTCTACCAATACTTTTTGTTCACCCTGAATCGTTTGGACTGGGTAACTAATGACAACGTGATAAGAACGATAACCGCTATCTTTCTTCTGCGTGACATAATCACGTTCTTCCACGATTTCAAAGTCATTTCGTTTTCGAAGATATTCTACAACAGGCTTAATCTCATCAACAAATTGACACATCATTCGAAGGCCCGCGATATCTTGCATATCTTCTCTCAGCCGGTTCAGCGGTACATTTCTCTTCTCCGCTTTATCAATAATACTTGGAACCGACTTTACCCTTCCTGTTACAAACTCAATTGGAGAATGCTCTGTTAACATTGTAAATTGAGTACGCATTCCTTTTAGTTTCACTTTCAGCTCTGCCACCGCTTGGTGGTAAGGTGCTAAAAATTCTTCCCAATTTCGATTCATTTCAACCACCACCAAAATCAATCCATTTGCTTATAGAAATACTTTTTCTACAGCAGTTACTAGTTCTTCTCCGTAATTTGCATTACCTTCAATATTTTCAACTAAATATTCTACTTCTTCTTTTAATCCTTCTAATTCCATTTCAATTTCATTCACACGAACGAACATAACCACATCGTTATTCATCGCTTCATGCATTGCTTCCCAGCATGTGTGCGGAATACTTACATAAATGAAAGATGATTCGTTTTCTAAGATATATAAAAATGATAAATTGTCTGAGTCTACAAGTACATGATTACGTGCACTTAACTCCTTTACCTCTATTTCACTATTTTCCGCACAAAAAATAAGAGCATTCTCTCTCTTTTCTACGCTCTTAACTTGGATTTTATTTTGCATGCTCTAACTCCTCCATCTCAACTTCCTGTCTTACTTAACAGTATTATTGTATCATAACATGGACGCAAACAAATAAAACATTGAACCAAATTTATGAAAAAGCGATAATGTGTAAAGAATTATTTTTCAAAAGGAGATTATACAATGACACAAGAAATTGAAATTGAATTCAAAAATATCGTTACAAAAGAAGAATTCGATACATTATGTAAATCGTTTTCTATTGAAGCATTTACAAAACAAGTGAATCACTACTTTGAAACACCTGACTTCTCGTTAAAAGAAGCTGGCTCTGCACTTCGTATTCGTCATAAAGGAGAAACTTATACGTTAACGTTGAAACAACCTGCAGAAATCGGTTTATTAGAAACGCATCAAGTCGTAACAGAAGACGAAGCAAAAATGATGATGGAAACAAACACAATCATTCAAGGAGCAGTAGTAGATCAATTACACAAATTACAAATTCCTGTTTCTGCTTTAACATATATGGGTAGTTTAACAACAGAAAGAGCAGAAACATTATTTAAAGGCGGAACGCTTGTCTTTGATCATAGTTTCTATTACAATCACGATGATTATGAAATTGAATTTGAAGTGCAAGATGAAGAAACAGGAAAAGCTGCATTTATTGATTTATTAACGCAACATAACATACCTGTTCGCCATACAAATAACAAAGTAAAACGCTTTTTCCTTGCCAAACAAAACAAAGCACGCTAAAGTGAAAATTCCACTAGTGAATATGTTTCACTAGTGGATACATCTCACTAAAAAAGGTTACACCCGTAGAATAAGCAAAGAATCTTTGAGAAGTCTGTTTATTTGCCCTCTCGAACATTCCATTGCTACAATAGATATACATTTCATGGAAAAAGGAGTTTATAAAGGATGAGCAAGCAACCGATGACACCATTTGAAGCAATTGGCGGTGAACAATGCATTGCAATATTAGTAGATACATTTTATTCCTATGTCAGTAAACACCCTGACTTATCTCCCATCTTCCCGGAAGATTTAACAGAAACCGCTAGGAAGCAGAAGCAATTTTTAACACAATATTTAGGTGGTCCTAATTTGTACACTGAAGAACATGGGCATCCTATGTTAAGAGCACGCCATCTCCCGTTTGAGATTACCCCAAAACGAGCAGAGGCTTGGCTATCATGTATGGAGCAAGCAATGGATGATACTGGAGTGCATGGTCATATAAGAGAGTTTGTTTTTGAACGTTTAGCATTAACCGCTCAGCATATGGTTAATACTCCAAACGAAACAGGTGAAGTGTAATGGATAAGCAGGAAGCAAAGCATATAAATATGCCATCTCCTTCCGCATGCGAGCATAAGTCTGTAGAAGCATATTTATTTATTGATCCACTTTGTAAAGATTGCTGGGAAATTGAGCCTTTTATTATTAAACTATGGCTTGAATACGGGAAATACTTCTCTATTCGTCATATCGTAACAGGAAAAGTGGATGGAACGAACGCTTCCTCACACAAATGGAATAAACCTGCTAATATTCGATTTGTGTGGGAAAAGACAACCAGTTTACAAGGTTTTTCATGTGATGGAAAGGTACATATGCAAGAAGCATCGTCAACACCATATTTAGTTTCGATGGCAATTAAGGCAGCGGAGTTGCAAGGCCGAAAAGCAGGTTCGAAGTTTTTGCGAAAACTCCAAGAATACATTTTCCTTGAAAATGTATCAAACCCTGATTGCGAACTATTACTTGCATGTGCGAGAGATAGCAATATTGATGTAGAAGAATTTAAAAAAGATCTACATTCTGCTAGTGCAAAAAAAGCTTTCCAATGTGACTTGAAATTCACGAATGAAATGCATATTACAGAAATACCTTCCCTCGTCTTTTTTCATGCGAACTCAGATGAAGAAGGTATTAAAATCGCTGGAAATTATTCCTACGATGTATACGTACAATTATTGAAAGAACTTGTAAAATGTGAAATTGAGCCAGAACCATTACCACCTTTAGAAGTGCTACTAGAAGCAACACAATTTATATCTTCAAAAGAAGTAGCATTTATTTATGACTGTCCGCAACAAGAAATTGAACGCGAACTAAAAAAATTACAACTGAAACGAAAAGTACAAATGATAGAAGTAAAATGCGAACGTTATTGGAAATGGATAGCAAAAGAAAAAGACCTGGTGTAAACACCAGGTCTTCTTCTTTACGGCTTATAAAAATATTAAAGGGGATGGGAGAAATTTTCACGTTCAAACAAAGGGGTATATGTTTGTATGTGAATTCGTTCACGCTTATTATATTACAAGATTCGACGTCAGATGACAACCCCTTTTGTCGAATTTCACACTTTTGTCACATTCTAAACGTTTTCATTTTGAATAAGCTATAAAAAAGGTCATTTAGGGGGTTTATTTATGAAAAAATCTTATATTGCTCTTCTCTTTCTAGCTGTCATCGTTTCTTTTTTCTTGTACATCCTCTCTCTACTACAAGCTTTTCCTAAAATTATTGCCTTACCTCTTTTATTCGGAATCATCGTTATCACACTCTCTTATTTCAATTATAAAAAACGATTCAAAGGGTTTTAATTTCAAAAATCAGCCGTAAAGCTATCCTTTCAGTTAGAAAAAACAAAGGAATCCACCTTTCTCTTCAACAAATATCGACATTAAATCTATTCAACAAAAAAGACGAGGATACAATCCCTCGTCTTTTTTCATTACTTTTCTTCAAATAATAATGCTTCTAATTCATTTAATTTCTCTTCAAATACTTGTAGCGCCTCTTTTACTGGTTCAGGAGATGCCATATCTACTCCTGCTTTTTTCAGCACTTCAATTGGATAATCAGAGCTTCCTGCTTTTAAGAACTCGTTAATATAACGTTCTACTGCTGGTTGTCCTTCTTCTAAAATCTGTTTAGATAGAGCTGTCGCTGCACTAAATCCTGTTGCGTATTGATATACGTAATAGTTGTAGTAGAAGTGTGGAATACGAGACCATTCTAAACCAATCTCTTCGTCGATTACTAAAGCGTCACCGAAATATTTCTTATTTAAATCGTAGTAAATTTCCGTTAGCATGTCTGGCGTAACAGCATGTCCTTCTTGTACTTTCTTATGAATAATATGTTCAAACTCTGCAAACATCGTTTGACGGAATACAGTACCACGGAACCCTTCTAAATAATGATTTAATAAATATAGACGCTCTTTCTTATCTTCTGTCGTTTTTAATAAATAATCATTTAGAAGCGCTTCATTACAAGTAGATGCCACTTCTGCTACGAAGATGGAATAATCACCATATACGTGCGGTTGTGTTTTTCTTGTATAGTAACTATGCACCGAATGACCAAACTCATGAGCAAGTGTAAATAAATTATTTACATTATCATGCCAGTTCATTAAAATATACGGATTTGTTCCATATGCACCAGATGAATATGCACCGCTTCGTTTTCCTTTATTCTCATACACATCTACCCAGCGATTTTCATATGCCTCTTTCAAAATATCAACATATTCATCACCAAGTACGTTTAAAGATTTTAATAAAAGGTCTTGCGCTTCTTCGTATTTCACATTCATTTTCACTTCTGGTACAAGTGGTGTATATAAATCATACATATGAAGCTCATCAAGTCCTAGTGCACGCTTACGAATATCGATATAACGGTGTAATAAATGTAAGTTGTCATTTACTGTTTCAACGAGTTGATCGTATACTGCTTCCGGAATATTATTATTGCTCAGTGCAGCTTGGCGAGCAGAATCATATTTACGAACACGCGCATTGAAATTATTACGTTTTACTGCTCCGCTTAACGTACTTGCGAATGTGTTTTTAAATTTTCCGTACGTTTCATATACAGCTTTAAATGCATCTTTGCGAACACGAGGATCATCACTTTCTAAAAACTGAATGTAACGGCCATGTGTAATTTCTATTTCTTCTCCGTCTTCCCCTTTAATAGATGGGAATTTTAAATCCGCGTTATTCAACATACCGAATGTATTGCTTGATGAACTCATTACTTCAGATGCTTCCGCTAATAAAGCTTCCTCAGCTTCTGATAAGACGTGCGGGCGTTGACGTGTAATTTCTTCTAATGCATGTTCATATACACTTAAATCTCTATTTTCCTTCAAGAATGTTTGCAGTGTATCTTCTGAAATCGATAAAATTTCAGGCACAATATACGCTGTGCTACTAGATACTTGTGAATATAAATTTGTTGCGCGATCATTTAATGCTTGATATACAGAGTTTGTTGTATCTTGATCGTAACGCATATGAGCATATGTATATAACTTACCTAATCGCATTGAAATTTCATCTTCATATTGCAATGCCTCAAGTAAATTGTCCGCAGAGTCACCAAGTTTCCCTTTAAATTCAGTTAACTTCGGCAATAGCTCTTTAATAGCTTGGAATTCTTTTTCCCATTCTGCGTCCGTTTGGAAGATATCTTCTAAGCGCCACGTACTTGCTTCTTCAATCTCGTTGCGATCTGGTAATGCTTTCGCTTTGTTTTGTTCAGACATTCTTTAAGCCCTCCTTTAAATATCTCTACTTAAGTACAATTCGTTTTTTTCTTATGTAATTCCTTCACAATCATTCTTTATTATATCCCCTTTTCCTGCTCTCATGTTAAAATTTGCCTCAAATAAAGATAGCGCATGTATTAAGCAAATCTCATCATGTTTCATAATTTCCTCCTCTGTTTTTAACACCACGACATCCCTTATTTTCCGGTACGTATAAGTTCCCGCTTTACGCAAAACACCTATATAGCATAAAAATGTCATATATTCAGTAACTGCCACTTTCCATATGTGCTTTGAAAAGTACGGAAGTATCCGCCTTTTCGTATACCTTTTTGCATAACTACACACGTATTGAAGAGAAATACACTCTCCCACTGCAAGCTCCCCTATACACTTCATATAGAGGAAAGCTTGCCATATAAATGGGTTTGTTTGTAAAGCAAATGCAGAAGGGAGTGGAACACCAATTTCAGAAGGAAAGCTTGCTGGAGTACATTTAAATTGATATAAGAGGCGTAATAATGACTTATAATTATAATTCCAAATCGGCAGGGCATTTTTGCGGAAGTAGTTCTTTCTCTTCTCCCACTCTTCACCCAATCTTTCTTTCCCGAAAGGAACGGGAGAAAAAAGCATTTCAAAAGTAGTCGTATCAGTTGGTAAATATATAGTATGTGAGAAAAAAACATTTGTAGAAAAGGGAGTGACAAATGCACATTTCATAAATGATTTTTGTTTCGGACAGAAGAAAATAAGAAGTGGCTGAGGATAAGATTGTAAGGAGAAAGCCATAAGTGAGGAAAATTTCATCCAATATGCAGATTGCTTTTTCAATTGATTTCCACCAACGATCCAAATGACCTGTATACCAGCTTGCCAATACGAATATGTTCTTTTGTACAGCTGTTCTATAGCGAGGTTTGCACATTGGTATTCAATTGCAATTTTTCTGCCCGCCCTCTCTACAAAAACATCTGGTCGTTGCTTAATTTCTGGAAGGTAGTACTCTATATCCACCTGAAAGTTTTGACGCTTGAACCATCTATATAACAATTCTTTACCGTGCATATGATACGTTGATTCCGCTTCATAAAAGGCAAGACATGAATCCACTTTTTTATGAGCAAAATGCCAACTTTTTTGTTTCCCTAATTTCATTTGCACTTCCTTTCCACAAGCTACACAAAAGAATCGTTCTTGTTGACGCATACGGCGCAAAAGCTTTTCATTACAATTATAGAGTAAATGAATTTTCTCTCCGTTTTCTCTTTTAGCGATAAATATCGTAATCACACCCTTTCAGCTCCTTATATTCTACAATTTGTTACAAATTCCTTTTAAAAAAGAGATGTCCCAATTTCGGACATCTCTTTTTATAATAAAGGTGATAATAAGCGGTATGTTGATTCAACAATTCGTCTATGAAGACGTCTTTTATGAAAATGATCAACATGAATTTCACTTGATTCTTCTAAATCATCTTTAAAGTCTTGAACAAGTTTTCGAATGCTATCTGTATCATATAAAAAGGCATTTACTTCAAAATTCAAATGAAAACTTCTCATATCCATATTAGCTGTCCCAATTGAAGCTAAATCAGAATCGACGATGACAACTTTACTATGAAGAAAACCTTTTTCATATTCATATATCTTTACACCTGCATCTAAAAGCTCTGGGAAGTACGATCTCGATGCGTAAAAGACAGTCCGCTTATCCGGTTTACTCGGCATTAATAAACGAACATCAATACCAGCAAGTGCAGCAACCTTTAATGCGGATAAAATATCATCATCCGGAATAAAATACGGCGTTGCAATCCAAATAGATTTTCGAGCAGAAGCGATCATTGCAAAATATAAATGCTTAATCGTTTCCCACTTATTATCGGGGCCACCTGCAACTAGCTGCACTCCTCCCCAATGATCACCCTCAACTGCTTTTGCTTGTAAATATTCAGGGGCTAGCACAGCCTCACCAGTCATATAAAACCAATCTTGAAGGAAAATAAGCTGCAAACTTTGTACAGCTTCACCACGCAAATATAAATGTGTGTCTCGCCAAAAGCCGAAGTACTTATCCTTCCCTAAATATTCATCACCAATATTTAATCCACCTACAAAGCCTTCATTTCCATCAATAATAACGATTTTTCGATGATTTCGATAATTAATTTTATCGTTTAAAATCGGAAAGCGTACAGGGAAGAACGGAATCATTTCGACTCCTGCATCGTTTAATTCTTCAATATACGATTTTGATAATTTAAAACTTCCAACCGCATCATACAAAAAACGAACGACTACGCCCTCTTTCGATTTTTGTATTAAAATATCTTTAATTTCTGTTCCTAACTTATCATCACGCACAATGTAATATTCCATATGAATGTGATGTTTCGCTCGTTTTAACCCATTTAAAATAGCCCGAAACGTTTCATCTCCATTTGTTAATGTCCTCGTTTCAGTTTGAAATGAAATATTTAAAGCACCTAATCGATCCGCTAAACGAAATAACAGCTCTTGATGCTTATGATTGCGTAAAATCCGTTCTTCGTAATCTTCATGCCCCTTATATTGTAAAAACGCTTGTTCATCAAGTAACGCCTTCTTTTGGAACATTCTTTTTCTCCGAAAATTTTGTCCGAATAATAAATAAGCGAAGAATCCAAATACCGGAAAAATTCCTAAAACAATTAACCATGTAAGTGTTTTAGATGGATGTCGATTTTCTAAGAAAATAACGCAACCAATTAAAAACGCAGATACTGTAAATAAAATACTGATAATACCTAAAATCGAAACATCTTTTATCCCAATCACATCTGAATAAAATGCTACATCAATAAACATACGTAACGAAACAAATAATGCGAACAATAGCAGTATAAAGAAAATCAGCTTTAACGTATTTTTCATCTCTTACCTCCTAACTAAGAAAGCTTTCCTATTCTTCATATAAAAAGCCGATTTCATACTACAGAAATCGGCCTACGTTTTAGCAGGAAAATTATTGCGAATCGTTTCAAGAGCATGCTCTTTCACAATTTGTTTTCCATACTCACTTACACGATGAATTGTTAAAGTTGATTCTTCCCCATATTCTAAAATAATACTTAAAATACGATCGATTTCTTCTTCATCATGTAGCACTTCATCGAATTCCACATATACATAATAGCGGTTCTCAAATGAATACAGCTCATCTTTTATATCTTCAAAGATAAGACGATGACTTAATGAAATGACATCTTCAAAATCATTAAACTTAATTAAAAAGCCAAACGTACCATCTTCATTAAAGTTTGTTCCTGTTTGTTCTTCTACCTCTTCGACTAATTCTTGTTGGAATAATGATTCGATGCCTTCATCTAGAGGAATATCTATAATTTTGTCTACCCCTATCGGTAGTTCCAGCTTTTGCCCGTCTTTTGAAAGCTCTGCTTTCGTGACAAGTACTTCAATCCCTTTATCGACTGCTTGCACTTGAATCCATAACGGTCCATCAATAAAGAAATCGTCATGATCACGAGCTTCGTCCATCATCTCCCAAAAGAGCTCTTCACTTCGTTCGCGATCATACCAAATCTCTTCACGATTAAATCCTCTATCCTCTATATCAATGTACGTAATAAAAAATTTCATCGTATGATCATTAATTCTTTCAATATCCAAAATACAACTCTCCCTTCCTGCTTAGAATTGTTATGAAGGGATTCCCCACTCATATGACAAATCAATAGATTCTTGTACTCTCATTTTATGATAAGATTCTCCAGAATGGAAATAAAATCGATTTATTTTACAAAAATAGTTATATGCCTATCTTTACTCGATCAACTACGTAAATATATTATTATAGCGATTTCTTACTTACAAAAAATTTGGACATACATTTCCACATTCCCCCGTACACTGTAATAAAGTGAAACTTCTATTAGAAGAGATTATTTAACAACAACTTTCTTCATCACATACATATAGTTCGCTTATTAAAACATCATAAATGGAGGCAGACGAATGGACTTAGAGTTTTTAACATCCGTACTAATGATTGTCGGTATCGATGTTGTATTAGGTGGTGACAATGCAATCGTCATCGCACTAGCTAGCCGAAATTTACCTGAATCGAAACGAAATAAGGCTATTTTGATCGGTACTCTTTTAGCGATTGTACTAAGAATTGTCCTTACTATACTAGCTGTCTATTTACTCGACATTCCATTTCTACAATTGATTGGCGGGGTTTTACTTACATTAATTGCAGTCAATTTATTAACCGATAATAGCAACGATCTTTCTTCTATTCAAGGAAAAACAACTTTATTTCAAGCTGTGCGGACAATTGTTTTCGCGGATCTCGTTATGGGGTTTGATAATGTTATTGCCATTGCAGGTGCAGCTCACGGGAGATTTTTACTCGTCATAATCGGCTTACTCATTTCTATCCCGATTATTATTTGGGGCAGCAAACTTATTTTAATACTTATGGAGCGATTTCCATTCCTCATTTATTGCGGTGCAGCAATTCTTGCCTATACTGCAGGAAAAATGGTTACACATGAAGACAGACTTGCAACCTTTTTTCATAACAATCCAAGTTTCACTGCAAGCATTCCTTATTTGTTCATTTTCACTATTTTATGCATCGGCTTTATTGTACAACAAGTTCGATTACGCAATGTGAAACATTAAAAAAAACCTTCTACTATATAATAGGTAGAAGGTTTTCATATTATTATAATTAATTTACAAGACGTTGTGCTTCACGTAATTGGAACGTTCTTACTGTACGTGGTAAGAAACGACGAATTTCGTCTTCGTTGTAACCAACTTGAAGGCGTTTCTCGTCAATCATAATTGGACGACGTAAAATCCCTGGATAGTCACGAATCATCTTATATAAATCTTGAAGTGGTAAAGACTCTAAGTTTACATTCAATTCTTGGAAAACTTTCGAACGAGTAGAAATAATCTCATCCGTTCCGCTTTCTGTCATACGTAAAATCTCTTTAATTTCCTCAATCGTTAATGGATCTGAGAAAATATTACGTTCTGTATAGGGAATATGATTTTCCTCTAGCCATAATTTCGCCTTTCTACAAGACGTACAGCTTGGAGAACTATATAATGTTACCATACAAAGCTCACTCTCCTTAAAGAGTACAAATTCTGTACTAAATACAGTTTTAATTTCTAACTTCAGCAATTTTTCGTGATAACTTGTCTTATTGAAAAGTACAAAAATCACATTTCATGTAAGCAACAACTTATAATAAACAACAATTACTTTTAATAAGTAACTTCTATAATCATTATACAATAGATTTTGCAAGAAATATACAGTAAATTTCCTGCTAGTTGAGAAAACTCTCCCGTGTATTTCACTGCTATGTAACATGATTACGCTCATTTCAGCTGTACTTTAACAATAACTTTCAACCCTTTTACTACTCACTTCCCATAGATTTTTCATATAATATATAGTTATTTATCTATAATCTTCCCTATGAAAAAGAGAACGTTTTCTTACTTTTTCTTGATAAATCAATTAAGAAATGTAAGACTATACAAATGAGAATAAAAAGGAACATTTGTTCTTATTTTAACAAATATCCTCCCTCCTGTCTACATGATTTCTAAAGTAAATTAAATATTTTTCTGACATTTCTTTCTTTTTCATTTTTTATCTCATACAATAAACATACAGACAGGCAAAGGGGGAGTTTTCAAATGATTGCTTTTTTTATTGATTTTATTACGGTTGCTGCCCTCATCATCGGAATAACAGCATTGATTGGTGTCATTACAAATAGCATCGGCGAAAAGCTCTTTGGTGGAAAAGAAAAAATGAAGTTTGTTAACAAAAGTTTGGATGTACAATCTGGCTGGAACCAAGTTGGCGGAAAAGGCATTTATAAGAAACGAACGTATTAAAAAAAGCAGGTGATCACCTGCTTTTTTTCTTATTTCTCTACTGACGCCCATTTAAAGCTTAAATCGCCGCCATATTTATGGTTATACATATTTTTAATTGAATCTCTTTGTAAATATGCTCTACCACGTTGATATACTGGAACGATCGCAGCATCATCAAGTAACATTTTTTCTGCTTCTAATAAGTTCTTCCAACGAGCATTTACATCGCTTCCATCTTTTTTCGCCTTCATAATGATTTCATCGTATTTTGGATTAGAGTACTTCATCTTATTTTGTGACCCATCTGTTACAAACATATCAAGATATGTAATTGGATCTGGGAAGTCCGCACTCCATCCAGAGAATGACATGACATAATCGCCCGCATCTTCTAATTTTAGTTTTTGTGCGAATGGTTGTTGTTTAATTTTTACTGTTAAACCTGGTAAATTCTTTTCTAATTCACCTTTTAAATATTCACCAGTTTTCTTTGATAACTCTACATCTTCATTTAATAATTCTAATTCGATTTCATTTTTACCAAGTTCTTTTTTACCAGCTTCCCAATATTTCTTCGCTTCTTTCACGTTTGGTTTTACAATATCCCCGTTTACAGCACGGAAATCTTTTTTATCTGGTCCTTTAATGAAGTTATCAGGAATTAATCCTGTCGCTGGCTTAGAACCGTTATTTAATAATGTATCCACGAATGGCTTACGGTCAAAAGCAAGTGAAATTGCTTTACGAATATTTTTATTTGCTAAAGCTGGATCTTTTTGATTTAAACGAAGGAAGAATACAGATGTATCTTCTACTGTTTGGAAATCTGGTTTTCCTTTATATTTATCAATAAACTCCGCTAATAACGACGCTCGATCAATTGCATTTGTTTCATATAAGTTAATTGGCGTAGATGTATCTTTTACAATATTAAAGTTTACTTCTTCAATCTTCACTTCTTTATTGTCCCAATATGACGCGCTCTTTGTCATTTTAAAGCTACGTTCATGTTGCCAATCACTTAATGTAAATGGCCCGTTATAAAGCGTTGTATTCGCTTCCAAACCAAACTTCGTACCTTGCTCTTTCACAAACTTTTCATTCACAGGATAGAAGATTGGATATACCATTAAATCTACAAGGTATGGAATTGAATTATCTAATTCCACTTCTAATGTATAATCATCAATCGCCTTTACCCCTAATTGATCCGGACTCATCTCTTTTTTATTAATTTTCTCTGCATTTTTTATATCATACATAATGTACGCTGATTTCGCAGCTGTATCTGGGTTAATCGCTCTTTGCCATGCATATACGAAATCTTTTGCCGTCACAGGCTCACCATTTGACCATTTTGCGTCTTCACGTAATTTAAATGTATATTTTTTACCATCTTCTGATTTTTTGAATTCCTTCGCTACACCAGGAACTAGCTTATCATCTTTTCCTAAACTGTATAAGCCTTCCATCGTATTAGTCATTACTCTTGAAGAAACTGCATCAGCTGATAACGCTGGATCCATCGTTGGAATTTCTTGTGTTTCAATTAAGTTAATAACTTGCTTCGCGCCGCTTTTTCCGCTATCCCCTTTAGCGTTTGCTTGCGATTCATCTTTTTGATAGCTACATGCCCCTAACATCATGCTCATCGCTACTGTTGATGCTACAAAAACTGGTATCTTTTTTTTCATACTTCCACCCTCCAAAAAAATGTTAACCCTTTCATTTTCAAACAA
>NZ_JBNLYE010000015.1:0-43856 GCF_050172095.1 Bacillus sp. GMs2/2 | reverse complement strand
TTCAAAAAATGTTAAGAAATCCTTTGACTTCTTAATAAAAATAATGTAAATTATCCTATGGACGAACATTTTTGATTAATAAAAATAAAATATTCGTATTTTAGGGGTGTAAATGATGGAAAACGTATTCGACTATGAAGATATTCAATTAATTCCTGCAAAATGTATTGTAAATAGCCGCTCTGAATGTGATACAACTGTCACTTTAGGAAAACATAAATTTAAATTACCTGTCGTACCTGCAAATATGCAAACGATTATTGATGAAAGAATTGCAACTTATTTAGCTGAGAACAACTACTTTTATATCATGCATCGTTTCCAACCAGAGAAACGAATCTCATTCATTAGAGATATGCAATCACGTGGATTAATCGCTTCTATCAGCGTTGGTGTAAAAGAGGACGAATATGAATTCGTACAACAATTAGCTGCTGAGCAACTTACACCTGAATATATCACGATTGATATCGCACACGGTCATTCTAATGCTGTGATCAACATGATTCAACATATTAAAAAACATTTACCAGAGAGCTTCGTTATCGCTGGAAACGTTGGAACTCCAGAAGCGGTAAGAGAATTAGAAAATGCTGGTGCCGATGCAACAAAAGTTGGTATTGGACCTGGTAAAGTTTGTATTACTAAAATTAAAACAGGCTTCGGAACTGGTGGTTGGCAGCTAGCTGCACTTCGCTGGTGTGCAAAAGCTGCAAGTAAGCCAATTATCGCTGATGGTGGTATTCGTACACACGGCGACGTAGCTAAATCTATTCGATTTGGGGCAACTATGGTCATGATCGGTTCTCTATTCGCTGGTCACGAAGAGTCTCCAGGGGAAACAATTGAAAGAGATGGCAAACTTTATAAAGAATACTTCGGTTCTGCTTCTGAATTCCAAAAGGGTGAGAAGAAAAACGTTGAAGGTAAGAAAATGTTCGTTGAGCATAAAGGTTCTTTAGAAGATACGTTAATCGAAATGGAACAAGATCTTCAATCTTCTATCTCTTACGCTGGCGGAACAAAATTAGACGCTATTCGTACTGTAGATTATGTTGTCGTGAAAAACTCGATTTTCAATGGTGACAAAGTATATTAATTCTTAAATTAACTCGAAGGACAAGCATTTTCATGCTTGTCCTTCTTTTTTGTATATAAAAATATAAAATATTTTAATTTAACTGAATTTTCTAGTATCATGTGTTTAGATAGTCTTAATAAGGAGGAGATACGACTTGAAAAATGTAATGGAAAATCGCCTTAATCGCGCAGAGGTACCTGCTGAACTAACATGGGATTTATCCGATTTGTATAATTCTGATGCCGAATGGCATGCTGCATTAAACGCATTGGAAAATGATATACAGAAACTTGATTCATTTAAAGGGCATTTACATACTAGCTCCCACACTTTATTAAATTGCCTACTTTTAGAAGAAGAGCTTTTAATGACGTTAACAAAACTATACTCATATGCAAATTTAAAAGAATCTACTGATCGTACAAATCCAAGTATTCAAGCGAACTCTTCCAAAATTTCTGCTTTATGGACGAAAGTACATACTGCACTATCCTTTATTCATAATGAAATCCTCTCATTCGACGAAGGAACAATTGAAAAATATTTAACTGAAGAAACAAAACTCGAACCTTTCCGTAAATCGTTACTAGAAATACTACAAAAAAGACAGCACACACTCTCTCCTGAAACAGAAGAAGCACTTGCTGCACTTGGCGAAGTTCATAGTTCTCCATACAAAATTTACGGCATGACTAAATTGGCCGATATGGATTTCACTTCTATACAAGACGAACAAGGAAACGAACTTCCTGTTTCATTCTCATTAGTTGAAAGCAAATATGAATTTTCTCCAAGCACATATATACGTCGAAAAGCATATTCATCATTTGTTTCCACACTAAAACGATATAAAAATACAATTGCCACAACATATGCTACTGAAGTAAAAAAACAAGTAACACTTTCTCGTTTACGTAAATATGAATCCGTTACCCATATGCTATTAGAACCACAAAAGGTTCCACTTGAAATGTATAACAACCAACTTGATATTATTTATAAAGAACTAGCACCTCATATGCGCCGTTTTGCAGATTTAAAAAGGAAAGTATTAGGACTCGATCAAATGCTTTTCTGTGACTTACATGCACCTTTAGATTCCGAATTTAATCCGTCGATTACTTATGAAGACGCAGGCACGCTCATTCAAGATTCTTTAAAAATATTAGGCGATGAATATAGTTCCATAATCGAAAAAGGATTCAAAGAAAGATGGGTAGATCTTGCAGATAACGTAGGTAAATCAACAGGAGCATTTTGCTCAAGTCCATACGGCTCTCATCCCTATATTTTAATTACATGGCAAAATACGATGCGCGGATGCTTTACATTAGCACATGAATTTGGACATGCTGGTCATTTTTATTTAGCAAATAAAAATCAACGTATTATGAACGTACGCCCATCTATGTACTTTGTTGAAGCACCATCAACTATGAATGAATTACTATTAGCTCAGCATTTACTAGCGACTACTGACGATAAGAGAATGCGCAGATGGGTTATTCTGCAACTACTTGGCACATATTATCACAACTTTGTTACTCACTTACTTGAGGGTGAATATCAACGTAGAGTATATGCTCTAGCAGAAGAAGGACAGGCCCTTACAGCTACAACTTTAACTGAAATCAAAACGAATGTCCTATCGACATTCTGGGGAGATTCTGTAGAAATCGATGAAGGTGCAGGCTTAACTTGGATGCGTCAACCTCATTATTATATGGGTCTATATTCTTATACATATTCCGCAGGCCTCACTGCATCCACTGCAGTAGCTCAAATGATTAAAGAGGAAAGACAACCTGCTATTGATCGCTGGTTAGATGTGCTTCGTGCTGGTGGTACAATGAAACCACTTGAACTAATGAAACATGCCGGAGTAGATATGTCAAAACCAGATGCAATCCGTAAAGCTGTTTCTTACGTTGGTTCATTAATTGATGAATTAGAGCATTCTTATCAAGAATAAAAAAATAAGCCCTCGCTTTAATGAGGGCTTATTTCATATTTACTTCCCAAACCGTTTGCGATATCCACATTTCCTGCAAAGTTCTTCAACCGCAACTCTTTTCGAAAATCCATCGACAATGTTTGTTGCTCTTTCACCTTCAATAATGTTAGAAAATGAATCATTATTAATATTCCCAAGGTTAATAATCCCTTCACCATCTAAACAACAAGGAATAACTGTTCCATTCGCTAAAATACCCGCTTGATTACGAAGTCCATGGCAGAATCCTTTCCCATCATCCTCTTCCTCATGTAATGCTGGCCACTGGAATTCATAGTCTTGATTAATAAAGACACGTTCTGCAATTTTTATACCTTTTCCTGGTGTAAGCTTCTCTTCAATTTGATAAGATAGATCAAATTCATTTTCAATTATAGATAATAACTCTCTATTTTTCTGGATTTCAGCATTTGTTTTATTATCCTGAGTTAAATTCCATAACCTTAACGATACAATTAAATCTGATTGACTTGTCGCTTCCCTAATGAAGGAAAGTATACTCCTTACATAGCCCTCTTTATCTTGCGAACCTGGATGTCCATCAAAACTATGCAGTGAAAAATTCATTTGTCTTAACGCAGGCTTATTTAACAGCCTATGTCTTCTCTTATTAATTAACGTTCCGTTCGTTGTAATATTAACTTTAAACCCTTTTTCATGACTTAAGTCTAATAGTTGATCTATTTTCGGATGGAGCAACGGCTCACCCTTCACGTGCAAATAAATGTAGTCTGTGTGAGGTTTAATTTGGTCTAATCTTTTAGCAAAATCCTCCACAGAAATGAATTGCTTCTGCCTTTCCGTCGGCGGACAAAAGCTACACGCAAGATTACATACACTCGTAATCTCCAAGTAAAACTTCTTAAACTTCTTCACCTTTAATTCCTCACTTCTCTAACTACTTATACTTTTTCCTCTTCATATTACAGCATATTTTTATGGAAATAGAAACATACTTATTTTAGGAAATCTACATACCATCTAATGATATTTAAAAGACCATCGGTAATTTTTGTCCAATGGTCTTTTTATCCTTTTATATGCAAAGAATAAATTTATTTATGATACGGTTCACCGTAACTATTCTAAATAAGGTTATTTTTTATTATTTTCATAATTAAATTTAACAAAAAAGGTAGTGCCTTCCGATCCTGTTTGAATTTCTATTTTTGCATTATGGCGGGCAGCAATGGCATAACATACACCTAGCCCCAATCCAGTTCCATTATCTTTGGTCGTGTAAAACGGCGTACCCAGTTTCTCTAATACTTCAGGCCTTATACCTTTTCCTTGATCCCGCACTGCAAGCACCACACAATTTTGACCTTCCTTGTAAGTGCTAATGGTTAGAACTTTCCCTGTATTCATCGCTTCTAAGCCATTACGATATAGATTCATTAATAATTGCCGTATTTCATTACGATTTAAAAGTAATTCTGGAATGTCATTTGTATCGACTTGAATATATTTATTTTGATTGTACGTATCAATCTTTATTAAAGGAATAATATCGTGGATAATTGAATTTAAATCTAACATCTGCAAATCCGATTTCCTTGTATTACCCATTGAGAGAAATTCAGTAATAATAGAATTGGCACGGTTAAGTTCTTCAATCATTAAATGAAAGTACTTATTATGTTTCTCATAGGTATTCTCTTCTTTTAATAACTGTAAAAATCCTAGTACTGTTGTCATTGGATTTCTAATTTCATGGCTGATACCTGCTGCCATTTGCCCTATTAAATCTATGTTGGATAATCTTTTCAATTCCTGTTCATATTTCTTTTTTTCCGTTATGTTTTTAAAAATACAACAAATACCATCATCATACGGGTATGCAATAACTTCGTGCCAATATTCATCTGCAGTAGAAAGAAATTCGAAATGAACTGTAGTTCGCTCTGACATCGCACGATGAAATTCCTTATACATAACTGTGTCGATTTCACTCGGGAAAACATCCCATATATTCTTTCCTAATACATCTTTTGCTGTTTTTCTTTTCGGAAAATATTGGTGCTTATTTACGTACGTAAATTCCCATTTATTATTTAAAATAAAAAATCCATCCGTAATACATTCAATCACACTTGTAACTTTTTCATTAGCAGCAGCTAGCTCTCTCGTTCGCTCTTCCACTATGCTTTCTAGTTGATCCATATATGACAAATTCGAAAACGTAGGGGCTGTGGCATCAACGATAGATTTTGCTAGTTGAAGTTGAGAATGATCATAATTGTGAGCTTTTCCTTCTTTGCCAACGACGATTACCCCTAATACTTCTCCAATTGAAACCAATGGAATCATCAATAGACCCTTATTATCTATATTTTTTGTTTGAATAACTTCTTGAATCTTGGCTTCATAGCTTTTCTCTGTCCAATGACAGCCCTTACTTAATTTCGTTGTTTTAATTGTTGTTTTATCTAGCGGATCTAGAAGATGGGCAGTCATATTTTTACTCTCTAAAATCTGTTCTAGGTAAAAAAAGCATTTATCAAAACTCTCCTGTATCGAGGAACACATTGATAAATCACGTGTAACATTTAGTAACAGCTGCTTCTCAGCAATAAGGTTTTCCTTTTGTTTTAAATTATTTGTGTTTTGAATTGCAACCGCAGCCATATTTACATAAGCTTCAACACTTTGAATTTCTGAATCTGTTAAGTTCATCGGAATTCCATAATCAAATAAAAAAACTAGACCAAATAACTCTTGCCCAAATGAGATAGGCAGAGCTAATAAGGAATTAATTTTGAATGCATTAACCGGTCTCGGATCTGGTCGATGATCCTTTGAGGTATCAGGAATATAGATGGTTTTTTTCGTTTCAATAACCTCTTTTGCCAGTAAGTCTATTTCAGGATCAATTACTTGAGTATCGAGCGTTACGCCATTTATAGTCTCTGGTTTTCCTGCAAACCCTCTAAATGTTCCATCTTCCTGGGGTAAATAAATTCCAACAGCATCGCACCTAACAATTTCCTCTGATATCGCCATTGTCACACGCTGCAATACGTCACGTAGTTCTAATTTCGTATTTATTATTTTTGTTATATTTGCGAGTCTAGAATATCTCGTCTGATCACTTACCATTCACATAGCCTCCAATTATAGGCATAATAAAATAAATATGATAATATCAGTGTTTTACATAGAATACATTACTTATGATACGGTTCTCCACGATTAATCCGAAACGCTCTATACACTTGCTCAAGCAACACTAATCGCATTAATTGGTGTGGCAATGTCATCTTTGAAAAAGAAAGTGATTCATTTGAACGCTTCATCACTTCTGAGCTTAGTCCAAGTGATCCACCAATTACAAATGCGACTTTACTCTTTCCGTATGTAGCAAGGCGATCTAGACTTACCGCAAATTCTTCTGATGACTTTTGCTTTCCTTCTATAGCTAATGCAATCACATGCGTGTCATCAGAAATTTTATCGAGTATACGTATACCTTCTTTTTCCTTTACAATTAACATTTCTGCTTCACTTAAATTTTCTGGCGCCTTTTCATCAGGTAATTCAATTACTTCTACTTTTGCGTATGCAGATAATCGTTTTAAGTATTCTGCTATACCTTGTTTCAAATATTTTTCTTTTAATTTCCCAATTGAAATAATCGAGATATTCACACGTATCCTCCACCTTACAAACATGTTATCCACAAAACTTATCCACATATCCACAAATACTACCCACATATTGTGTGAGAATCTGTGTTCGATACAACATATGTCGCCTCATTTTGACAAAATTCACATGTTTTTTTCTCTTTCCCTGAGTTATCCACATTGTTGATAACTGGTGCAACTTCACACTCATCCACAATAATATCTAACGCTAATTCAACATGTTCTAAACAACAAGGTAAATTCATTTTCTACACCTCACTTTTCTACAATAGAAAACAGGAGGTAGGCCCTCCTGTTTTTAATACTTTTGAATGCCTAATTTCACTGTTGTTGTTACTCTTTTTGTACCACGATAAAACGTAAGAGTCATTTTATCATTAATTTCCTTATCATATAAGGCCGTACGGAATCCAATAATATCGCGAATCGGTTTTCCATCTACTGCCACAATAACATCATGTTCTCTTAAACCAGCATCCGCACCTGGCGAAGGACTTTTCACATCCAAAATACAAACGCCCTCTGTTACAGTACCTGGTAAATGTAATGTTTTTGACCAATAATAGTTTGGGATTTCATTTAATGACCTAAGTTCAATCCCAACATACGGTCTTCTTACTTTTCCATACTTCTCAAGTTCATTCATAATCGGAACAGCTCTAGTCACCGGAATAGCAAGGCCGATTCCTTCTACTTCTTTTGCAGCAATTTTCATTGAATTAATACCAATTAATTGTCCTGCTGCATTTACAAGCGCACCACCACTATTCCCCGGATTAATCGCTGCATCTGTTTGTAACACTTCTACTTGCCAATCATAATGTCCATCTTGATCTAAATCTACAGGGACAATACGTTCATTAGCTGAAATAATACCTTGTGTAACTGTTCCAGAAAATTGCAGTCCAAGTGGGTTTCCAATCGCAATAACTGGTTCTCCTCTGCGAACAGTATTAGAATCGCCAATTTCAATTATTTTTTTCACATGCTTTGCATCTATTTCTAATACAGCTAAATCTGTGACTACATCGGTTCCTAATACTTTTCCAGGAACCTTCTTACCATCACTTAGACTTACTTCAATACGATTCGCTCCAGCTACAACATGATTATTCGTTACAATATAAGCTTGACCATCTGTCTTTTTATAAATTACTCCTGATCCTGTACCGGCCTCTGAATCTGCCTCTGAAAAATTATCTCGTTGAATGTTAATAACACCCACAACAGCTTCAGATGCACGATCAACAGCATCTACAAAGCTAATCTGTTTAATCCCTTGAGCTTCAGCCATATTACTTCCGCTTGCTTCAGCTTGCGGAAGCGTATCAGCAGAATTCGAAAATAAAGGCGCTCCAAACGCAAATAAAGAAGCTCCTACAATTGTTCCCGCTATACTCGAAAGAACTATACCTTTGTGCTTCTTTTTTCCTGCACGTTTCATACGATAACTTTCTTCATCAATAAAGGACATATTTGTTCACCTATCTTCCTGAAAACAACTATATTCACCTTTATTGTTTACTAAAATGAAGAATTATACGTATTGAATTTTTGTAGGCATTTTTGGATCTGTATCGTGAATTTCAAAGGATTCACCCACTCCAAATCCTTTTTCCTCTAGTACTTGTGATACTGACATACGCGCTAGTTCTTTCATATTATTATCTAAGCTTAAATGAGCTAAATAAATATGCTTTGTCTCATCTGTAATTACATCTGCCATCGCTAATGCAGCATCCTCATTACAAACATGCCCAACGTCACTTAAAATACGTCGTTTAATGCTCCATGGATAACGTCCCATACGAAGCATTTCTACATCATGATTACTTTCAAATACGAAAGCATTAGCTCCCTTAATAACGCCCTTCATACGGTCACTTACGTATCCCGTATCTGTAATAAGCGCTAATTTCCTATTATTGTTATGGAAAGCATAAAACATCGGTTCTGCCGCATCATGAGAAACTCCAAATGACTCGACTTCAATATCACCAAATGTTTTCACATCACCAACTGAGAAAATAAACTTTTGTTCAGTTGGGATATTTCCTATTAAATGTTCCATTGCATTCCATGTTTTCTCATTCGCATAAACAGGTAAATCATATTTACGTGCCAATACACCTAATCCTTTAATATGATCACTATGCTCATGCGTTACAAGAATACCTGATACATCATTTATATTTAGTTCTGCTTGTTTAAATAAAGCCTCTGTTGCTTTACCACTTAAACCTGCGTCGACTAGTAATTTTTTTTCATCGGTTCCTACGTATAGCATATTTCCTGTACTTCCACTTGCAAGTACGCTAAAATGCAACCCCATTCTTTCTCACTCCAGTATGTTCATCAACCACTTGATTTTCCTTTTCTCCTAATTCCATAACTTGTCCTTCAATTGCATTCACAAAGAAGTCCTGCTTCTGCTCCGTTTTTAAATTCCACGTTGGAGCAAGTACTTGGTTATTAGAAGTAGATGCGGTAAGAGTGGCATAACCAATTTGCGCTTCTTTAACATGCGTATTTCCATGAATTTTATTTTTTAAATACAAATTTTCTAAAGCTGTTTGAGCCGTAATAATTTCTTGCTCTTTCGTTTTTTCACCTTCGCCCATTTCTTTTAAATCAGTTAGCATTGTCTGCGTATATGAAACAAGTTCATTTTTTTCATTTAATTCCACAACAATCATCGCCTGATTATTATAGAAAATAGGCTTATCTTTATATTTTTGGAAGAAATAAATTTTAGAGTCTTTCACCGCTCCAAATTCATATTTTTGTCCATCCAATACATAGTTCTTCAAAAATTCATTATACTTATCTTTTGATAATGATTTCGTATTTAAAAAAGGCTCTTTTAGCTTACTTTCTATCTTGTACATATTTTGTATATGCACCGTTTGATTTTTCAAAGACTGTATATCTTCTTCTTTAAAGGCTTTATTTTCCGCTCTAATAAATGACTCTTTTTTCGGTTCTTTAGGGATATTTCCCATCGTAATTTTATTTGCTTTTAATTCTTGATCTATCTTTGTTTCTGCAATAAGCTCCAATTGATTACTATCTTGCTTTTGAATGAATTGGAAAATGAGAAAGAGGTCCAAAACAAAAAAGGTCACAATAAATATGGTTTTAATCCGATCCCAATCCATTTAGTCCTCCCTCACTCCACTCATAGATTTTCTGTTTACCTGTTTCATCTTCAACAAGCTTTACATACCAAATTGGTTGTAGTCGAACCACTTGCCCATCTAGTGATAACTTGTATCCAATGCCAATATCCTTAATTACTTGTTTCTTTATCTCTGGATTATTTTCTAGGGATGCTATTACAACATGCCCTGACGGAAGAGTAACCTTCTGTTCTATACCTTTAGTATTTAAAGACAGCAACGGTCTTTCATATTCCATTACTTCTTCTGATCCCCATACTTGTCTTAATTCCGCTAATCCATCTGCATTGAATACTGGATATCCATCTTCATTTAAGCGAAATACTGTCTCTCCTTTATTCATATAGTCCAAACGATATGAATCCAAACTCCCACTGTGACCACTTACAAATTCAAAGCTTTTTTGTAAAAGCATTAAATTATCTATCGTTTTCTCAGTTAAGACAGAAGAGTTTTTATACTTTAGCATGTGACGATCGTTTTCAATTTCCATGGATCTAATACCATCTGTAAATGTTTCTTTCGACATCTCGGTAATCGGACTTAAATAACGAGGATCACTAAACAGAGCATTCTTAAACGTATCAACTGCTAAATTAGATGAAATATATGTTATATTGCTTAACTCTGTCGTTCCATCTGGTAAAAATAATTTTTTCATATCATTGAGTTGATAATCAAAATAAGGTTTTGCTGATACTATAAATTGATTTTGGGCATTTACAATATCTTTTAAATACAAGCCACTTAATTTTGCCTCGTATATTTTAAAGTTATCACCATCAGAAACAAAGTTAATTTTAATTTCTTGATCCTTACTTCTAGAAGGATCAAGGAGAATACGATTAAAGTGTTTAGGCTTATCTGTACTTTTCTCTTTCATGTTAAACATGGATTTAACTGCATCAAATGGGATATCGGTAGGGAAAACAAGTTCAACTTTCCCTTCACCATGCACATATGAAAGGAAATCACCCTTAGTGATTGATATCTCTCTAAAATCATGTAGTTCCCCTACTTCCAGGGGCTTATAGATTGATTCTATATCTGCCTCTCTTCTGCTCCCATAATGATTTTTATCTTTATGCACGATGATAGAAGTAGGACGGACAACATCGGAAATTTTAGTTTGGTTCATTCCTTCATTCCCCTGTACAAATTTCGCGTTTTGCATGGATGTAGAATCTGGCACATACGTCCATAGATTAAAAGTAAGAAATAGGCTAATTACAACTAGGTTAATTAAAACTATTGTTTTAAAGTTTTCCATACTCATTCCCAATCGTCCTCTTCATCTGCTGCCATTGGTAACGTGAAATAAATAGTTGTCCCTTTTCCTTCTTCACTCTTCGCCCAAATAGAGCCACCATGTGCCTCAATCATTTCTTTTGCAATTGCTAATCCAAGTCCCGTACCACCCATTTGTCTTGAACGAGCTTTATCTACGCGATAAAAACGTTCAAAGATTTTATCAACGTTTTCTTTTGGAATACCCATTCCTTGGTCACTTACACTAATTTCTAATAAATCACCGCGATCACGTAAACGATATGTTACTGTTCCACCTTCTGGTGAATACTTTAATGCGTTAGAAATAATGTTATACAGCACTTGAGTAATTTTGTCAGTATCCATATCAATAAATCTAGATTTCTTAGAGAAAGATCGTTTGAAACTTACATTTTGCTCTTTAGACATTTCAAAGCGATCAATAATATTATTAAAGAAATCAGTAAAGTCGACCCATTCTTTCATTAAACGATGCTCTGTACTATCCAATTTAGATAGCTGTAACAACGCATTTACAAGTCTAATCATTCTTTCTGTTTCTTCTTGTGTAACCGTTAAAAATTGTGGTGCAATATTTGGATCCTGCCATGCTCCATCTGTAAGTGCCTCTAAATAACTGCGCATCGTCGTTAATGGCGTCCTTAATTCATGAGAGACATTTGCCACAAACTCACGGCGTTCCCGTTCTATACGTTCCTGCTCTGTTACATCATATAGTACAGCAATTAAGCCGTTTGCCTTCCCTGTTTCTTTTTGAATAACAGAGAAACTAGCACGTAAAATATATGGTTCATTTCTCGTACTAAAATCTAATAAAACAGAATCTGGCTCTTCATATAAATGATCGAGCGTAAATTCTTCCTGTATCCCTAATACCTCTAAAACAGATTGATCGAGCGCTGTTTCACGAGAAACATTTAACATCTTTTCCGCAGGGTCATTTAGTAAAATAATATCCCCTTTTCGATCAGTAGCAATTACTCCATCTGTCATATGTGATAAAACAGATGATAATTTACGCCTTTCACTTTCTGTAGAAGAACGAGCTTGTTGTAATTTTTTCGATAAATTATTGAAGGATAATGCCAGTTGTCCAATTTCATCATGGCTATGCACTTTTACTTTTCTGGAATAATTTCCTTTTGCCATTTCGATTGCTTGTCTCCGCATATCTGAAATTGGTCTTGTAATTGTTTGAGCCAACAAAATCCCAAGTACGGCCGTTACTAATAAAGCAATTACTGTTCCCGTAGCAAAAATTTGATTTATATCCTTCATTTGTTTATATACATCTTCCATAGATGCCACAATGTAAATAACACCAAGCGCATCCTTACCGTTATCATCTAGAATCGGAGTAAGCATAACTTGAACACGATGACCTGTACTACCATCCTTCTCAATTTTCACTTCTGGCTTTTTTTGTACTAACACTCGCTGAACAGCTATATCAGTTGATGTTCGATTCACCTTATTCTGCTTTGATTCATCTGAAATAGCCAGTAACTTTCTGTGCGAATCAAATACACTTACCTCTTGTATAACTTTCTTCTGATCAGAGGCAAATTTTCGAATTGACGTTTTAATCGTTTCATCTGTTGACTCTGTTTCTGCTTTTGTATAACTTTTTTTAAACTCTTGCTTCAAATTATATGATAATAAGTTTGTTTGCTGCGTTAAAGAATCCCTAAAACCTTGTACTAAGCTCTTCTCTAATTCCCTTACGAAATATACTCCAATAACTTGCATCGCTATTAATATTAATAGCATATATATAAGCACAAATTTTAAATGAATAGATTGAAAAAAACCAACTTTCTTCATATACTATTCCTGCTCTGGGTCACGCAAGTAATACCCTACTCCACGTCTAGTTACAATTAAAGTAGGATGGCTTGGATTATCTTCAATTTTTTCACGCAAACGACGTACTGTAACGTCTACTGTGCGCACATCTCCAAAATAGTCATAACCCCAAACTGTTTGTAATAAATGTTCGCGTGTCATAACTTGTCCTAAATGTTTCGCTAAATAATGTAGCAACTCAAATTCACGATGTGTAAGCTCGATATTTTCCTCGCGCTTCGTTACACTATATGCATTTGGATTAATCACAATTGGTCCAATAACCATTTCTGTATTTTCTTCTTTTTCCGCAGCACCACCTTGTTGATGGCGGCGTAAATTCGCCTTCACACGAGCAAGTAATTCCCTTGTACTAAATGGCTTCGTTACATAATCATCTGCCCCAAGCTCAAGCCCTAATACTTTATCAATCTCAGAGTCCTTTGCTGTAAGCATAATAATCGGCATTTCTGAGCTTTTACGTATTTCACGGCAAACCTCTAAGCCGTCTTTACCTGGTAGCATAATATCTAATAAAACCATATCTGGTTGCTCTTCATTAGCCTTTTCAATTGCTTCATCACCATCATGTGCCATTACTATTTCAAAACCTTCTTTTTCTAAGTTAAACTTCAAAATATCTGCAATCGGCTTTTCATCATCAACTACTAAAATTTTCTTTCCCATCATCGTCTATTTCCTCCTTATAAAAATATGGTCAATAATCCCTAAACATATTGATGTTTACATAGTATGTCCTATATGACCGCATCCTTTGTTTAAGTATTTTCTCCTCTATTCTCATAGACTCATGTATGATCCACTTTTACACGGCATCTTATACGATCTATAGAAAAACCTCTAGCTTCAACTGCTAGAGGCTCCTCGTTCTATTTTAAAATAACTACTCAGTTTTGTAAAATTACATAAATAAAAAGGATATTAAGTGGGCCCACTTAATATCCTGAGAGTGGCTCGGGACGGAATCGAACCGCCGACACGAGGATTTTCAGTCCTCTGCTCTACCGACTGAGCTACCGAGCCAAAACTATATATAAAACCACTAATGGTGGTATAAACAAAAGTGGCGGTCCCGACCGGGGTCGAACCGGCGATCTCCTGCGTGACAGGCAGGCATGTTAACCACTACACCACGGGACCAAAAATAAGCAAAAAAAAACATGACCCGTACGGGATTCGAACCCGTGTTACCGCCGTGAAAGGGCGGTGTCTTAACCACTTGACCAACGGGCCACGAAAAATAAAATGGTGAGCCATGAAGGACTCGAACCTTCGACCCTCTGATTAAAAGTCAGATGCTCTACCAACTGAGCTAATGGCTCATACTCACCAACGTCATATTTTCGTGACGACAAGATGTATCATAACATGTATTCTATATTTATTGCAATACTTTTTTCGTTTTTTTATAAAAGAATAAGAAAAAACTCATGCGGACATGAGTTTTTTCTAAACACTATTAATTAAGCTTCGTATACGTTACGAACAATATTTGTTTGGTTACGATCTGGTCCAACTGAGAACATAGATATTTGAATTCCTGTTAACTCAGAAACACGTTCTACGTATTTTCGTGCATTTTCAGGAAGTTCATCTAATGATTTTACACCAGTAATATCTTCTTCCCAACCTGGAAGCTCTTCATATACAGGCTCACATTTTGCTAAAATGTTTAAGTTAGCTGGAACTTCATCAATAACTTCACCATTGTATTTGTAAGCAACACAAATTTTAAGAGTTGGAATACCTGTTAAAACGTCGATAGAATTTAATGATAGATCCGTTAAACCACTAACACGACGTGCATGTCTTACAACAACGCTATCGAACCAACCTACGCGGCGTGGACGACCAGTTGTCGTTCCATACTCGCGACCAACTTCACGAATTTGATGACCAATTTCATCATGAAGCTCAGTAGGGAATGGACCATCACCAACGCGGCTTGTATATGCTTTACATACACCTACAACGCGAGTAACTTTCGCAGGACCAACTCCAGTTCCAACTGTTACACCACCAGCAATTGGGTTAGAAGATGTAACGAACGGGTACGTACCGTGGTCAATATCAAGCATAACACCTTGCGCACCTTCAAATAATACACGGTGATTATTATCTAATGCATCATTTAATACAACAGATGTATCACATACATATTGCGCGATTTGTTGCCCGTACTCGAAGTACTCTTCGAAAATTTCTTCTACAGTGAAACCTTCTGTATCGTACATTTTTTCAAACAAACGATTTTTTTCTACTAAATTGCGCTCAAGCTTCTCTTTAAATGCTTCACGGTCTAAAAGATCAGCCATACGAATACCAATACGAGCAGCTTTATCCATATATGCAGGACCGATACCTTTTTTCGTTGTACCGATTTTGTTATCACCTTTACTTGCTTCTTCTAACTCATCTTGCTTTAAGTGGTAAGGTAAAATAACATGTGCACGGTTACTTACACGTAAATTATCAGTACTTACACCACGATCGTGTAAGTATTTTAACTCTTCAAGTAATGCTTTTGGATCTACTACTAATCCGTTTCCGATTACACAAATTTTCTCTTTATAGAAAATACCAGATGGAATTAAGTGTAATTTATATTTAACTCCGCCGAAAACAATTGTATGTCCCGCGTTATTTCCACCTTGATATCTTGCAACTACTTCCGCATGCTCAGAAAGAAAATCAGTGATTTTACCTTTTCCTTCGTCGCCCCATTGTGTTCCTACAACTACTACTGAAGACATTATTAAAGCACCTCCGCAATTTTCAAACGATCTATTCAAACAATATAATTGTACCAAAACCGAAAAAGAAGTCAACCGAAAAGCGAACATTTTTTCATAAAAAAACTTTTTCGTTCGTAAGAATTATATATTTAACTTATGAAAGCCTTATCTTTCTTATAAAAAAAAAGAAACACATCTTATTATAAGAAATGTGTTTCTTTTTTATACTGCCTTTATGCCGGCGGAGCATGTCCATCCTCAAAACGACGTTCTAAGTTAACGAACTTATTGAACTCTTTGACGAATGCAAGTTCCACTGAACCTACTGGACCGTTACGCTGTTTTGCAATAATAATTTCAATTGTATTTTTGTTTTCCGTTTCTCGATCATAGTAGTCTTCACGATATAGGAAAGCTACAATATCAGCATCCTGCTCAATACTTCCAGATTCACGAATATCAGACATCATCGGGCGTTTATCTTGACGAGATTCTACACCACGAGATAACTGTGATAAAGCAATAACAGGCACTTGCAATTCACGTGCAATCCCTTTTAAGGTACGAGAAATCTCAGATACTTCCTGCTGACGGTTTTCTCCTGATTTCCCACTTCCTTGAATAAGCTGCAAATAGTCAATCAAAATCATACCAAGACCTTGTTCTTGCTTTAATCTACGACATTTTGCTCGAATCTCATTTACTTTAATACCTGGCGTATCATCAATATATATACCAGCATTTGAGAGACTCCCCATTGCCATTGTTAATTTTGCCCAATCATCGGAAGTTAATGAACCAGTACGAAGTCTTTGTGCATCAATATTCCCTTCTGCACAAAGCATACGCATAACAAGCTGATCAGCACCCATCTCCAAACTAAAAATCGCTACATTTTCATCGGTTTTCGTCGCTACGTTTTGTGCAATATTTAATGAAAATGCCGTTTTCCCTACTGATGGACGTGCTGCCACGATAATTAAATCATTTCGTTGGAAACCTGCTGTCATCTTATCTAATTCAGTAAACCCAGTTGGTATCCCAGTAACTTCACCCTTTTGATTATGCAAAAGTTCAATTTTGTCATAAGCATCTACAAGAACATCTTTAATGTTTTGGAATGCTTTTGCATTCGTTTGATGGGATACTTCTAATATTTTTTTCTCAGCCTCATTTAAAAGACCATCCACATCATCTTCTCTCTCGTATCCATCCGATACAATATGAGTCGCCGTGCGAATTAAACGACGTAAAAGCGCCTTTTCAGCGATGATGCGTGCGTAATATTCTACGTTAGCTGCAGTTGGCACAACTTCTGCTAACTCTGCTAAGTAAGAAACCCCACCAACTTCTTCTAGTAATCCTTGATCAGCCATTGCTGATGTCATCATTACTAAGTCGATCGGCTCTCCCTTATCAGATAGCCCAAGCATGACTTCAAAAATCTTTTGATGTTTCGTTCGATAGAACGAATCAGGTACCAATAACTCTGATGCTGAAGTTAACGCATCTTGATCAATCAATATGGCCCCTAAAACCGCCTGCTCAGCCTCTATATTATGCGGAGGGGTACGATCAGCAAGTACATCACTCATACGCAATCCTCCTTGCTTAATTTATTTTTATTGTTCACTAACATGAACTTTTACTGTTGCTGTTACTTGTGGATGCAATTTCACAGTAACGTTTGTATAACCTAACGCGCGGATTGCATCGTCCATTTCAAATTTACGTTTATCAAGCTTAATCTTGTGTGATTTTTGCATTGCATCTACGATTTGTTTGCTTGTGATAGAACCAAATAAACGGCCACCTTCTCCAGATTTCGCCTTTAATTCTACAGTTAATTTCTCTAAAATCTCTTTTAACTCTTTTGCATTTTCAAGCTCTGCTGCTGCATCTTTTTCTTCTTTACGCTTTTGAGCTTCTAAAGTTTTCATACTGCTATTTGTTGCTTCAGCAGCTAATCCTTGTTTTAATAAGAAGTTATTTGCATAGCCATCTGGTACGTTTTTTACTTCTCCTTTTTTACCTTTACCTTTTACGTCTTTTAGAAAAATTACTTTCATGATTGTGTGCCTCCCTGTAAATAGTCATCAATAACAAATCGAAGCTTCTCCTCAGCTTCATCTACTGTAACATTTTTCATCTGTGTGGCTGCATTCGTCAAATGCCCGCCACCGCCTAAGTTTTCCATAATTAGCTGCACATTCACTTCACCTAAAGACCTGCTGCTAATTCCAATGAGGTTCTCGCCACGTTTCGCAACAACAAATGATGCAATAATCCCTGTCATCGTTAATAACGTGTCTGCCGATTGCGCAATAAGCACTTGATCGTAGTAATCATCACTATCAACTTTAGCAATCGCAATTCCATTTTTATAAATGTACGCATTTTTTATAGCTTTTGCAACCCGTAAATACTGATCCATATCTTCCTTTAAAAGTTCTTGTACAAGTACAGTATCTGCACCATGCGAGCGTAAATAAGAAGCAGCATCAAATGTACGAGCCCCTGTCCGGAATGTGAAACTTTTCGTGTCGACAATAATACCCGCTAACAATGCCGTCGCTTCTAACATTGTCATCTTTAAATTTTTAGGTTGATACTCAAGTAATTCTGTAACCAATTCTGCTGTTGAAGAAGCATATGGTTCCATATAAACTAGCAATGGGTCTTCAATAAAATCTTCTCCACGGCGATGATGATCAATAACTACTACATTTTCAATTTTACGTAACAGTTTTTGCTCCATCACCATCGAAGGTTTATGCGTATCGACAACAACAAGTAACGACTCATCATTTGCAAATTCCATCGCTTGCTCTGGAGTAATAAAACGAGACCATAACTCCTCATTTTGTTTCACTTTGTCCATCAAACGCTTAATTCCTTTATCGGAATCATTTTCATCTAACACAATATATCCTTTACGCTCATTTAATTGAGCTACTTTTAAAATACCAATCGCAGCACCAATTGCGTCCATATCGGGAGCCCTATGCCCCATAATAATGACATTACTACTTTCTAATACTAAATCCTTTAACGCATGCGAAATGACCCTAGCGCGTACACGGGTACGTTTTTCAACCGGATTTGTCTTACCTCCATAGAACTTAACTTTACCTGTCGCTTGTTTAATAGCTACTTGGTCTCCCCCACGCCCAAGCGCAAGATCTAAACCAGATTGAGCCATTGCTCCAAGCTCTGATAAAGGTAAATCACCTGATCCGACACCCACACTTAATGTAAGTGGTATATTCCTTTTAGATGTTTCTTCACGCACCTGATCTAAAATGCTAAATTTCCCTTTCTCCATCTGCGTCAAAATACTTTCATTTAGCACAACGAAGAATCTTTCTGAAGATGCACGTTTTAAATACGCACCATACTTAAGTGCCCATTCATTTAGTCGCGATGTCACAAGACTTGTTATATTCGTACGTAATTGATCATCTAATCCTTGTGTAACTTCATCATAATTATCCAAATAGATGACAGCTAAAACAGTCCTTTGATCCTCGTACATCTTTTCGATTTCTGTTTGTTCCGTTACATCAAAGAAATAAATTAACTTTTCTTCTTTCCTTACAAAAACGCGAAACTTTCGATTATTTAAAGAGACTATATCATCAGAAGTTTCTCCTTTAATGAAAAGAAGTAATGTTTCTGATACATCGTAAAGGTGCCATCCAGCTAATGCATGCTGTCCCAGACATGAAGATAAATAAGGATTTGCCCAATCAATCCCATAATCCTTATTGTATAACAAAATACCAATCGGCATCTGGTTAAATGCTTCATTACTCACTTTCTTTACCCTTGTAATCATATCTGTCGTATGCTTTTCGAAATTCCTTTGAAAATTAAGTTCAAATCGTATAACGATAAAGAATACGATACAAAAAATGACAAAAGCAGCTATCCCCATAATTAAATGAAAATAACAGAGAATTGAAATGAGCACAAACACAAAAAATGCCAATACATAAACAGGATATAAAAACCACTGTTTCTTATCAAATTCAGGCATGTATACAACTCCTATAAAGTAAAACTAACTCACCTTCCAGTTAGTTAAACAGATTAAAATAGTATAAGGAATATTATTTTATCCCCCTATTTTAGAACGCAATGAAATCCCTAAGTCAATTATACCTAAGATTGTCACAAGAGGAAACAGCATCGGAATAAACATGCATGCAATAAAACTAATAATAGGAACCCCTTTAGTAAAACCTTTTCTATACGCTAAAAAGGCGATAAATGTCAGACCTTGCAGTACAAGCAATAGTGCAAATATGACATTTAGGTTAGAAAATACCATATGTAAATATGATGTTGGTTCTACTTTTATAAAAGTTGCTAACAAAATAAACATAACGTAATACCAAATGATACTCTTTGGTAATTGTATATCTTTAAATTTAGGCCAAGATATAACGTCATGTTTTAACTTTTTCAAAACACTACCTGATATTATCACTGTAATCCAAGAAAAACATACTGAAACTAGCAAAAGTATACTCGGAAGTAACGATTGTAATATATCATTCATTTGTGCAAGTAACTCTTTTTGTTCCTTACTAATCGGCATACCTGTAGCACTTACTATCTTTTCGCTTTTCGCCATACTTTCACTAAATATACTTTGCATTTGCTTCATTATATCTATGTTGAAAAACTTTATACTCGCAACATAAATAAGTACAAAACCAATTAAGTATGCAAGCGTCCCAGCTATTAAGATTTCCACTGGCTTTTTTCTTGTTTTATACATATATCCTAAAACAATCCCTATCAATCCAAACATAATTGTCTTCACTAAATTCATCGGTTGACTCACAATAATAGTAACAAAAAGTGCCGCTACAAAAACCACGAGCACATTAGATAGTTTATGTCTTATCATTAATAGTATAAATGGTAACGGCAACGCAAAAGTTACAACTGTACCCAAAATCGGAACATACATAGATATAAGCAATAACATTGCATATATAGCCAACAACGCGGCACCTTCAGTAATAAATCTTGCTTGTTTCACATTTTAACCTCTCTTTCAAAAAAGAAAAGCATAGCAAAATGCACAGTAGAGTCCGACTCTACTGTGCATTTCATACGCTATTATTCACCAACATATGGTAAAAGTGCCATTTGACGAGCACGTTTAATTGCAACTGTAAGTTTGCGTTGGTATTTCGCGCTTGTTCCTGTTACACGACGAGGTAAAATTTTACCACGCTCAGAAACGAAACGTTTTAATAAATCAACATCTTTATAGTCAATGCGAGTGATGCCGTTAGCTGTGAAGAAACACACCTTACGACGTTTCGCACGTCCACCTTTGCGTCCTGCCATGTCTATTTCCCTCCATTCTTTGTTAAAACTAACAAATTTACTGTATTAGAACGGTAAATCGTCGTCGGAAATGTCGATCGGTTGACCTACATTTGAAAATGGATCGTCATTCTTCGTAAATCCAGAGTTACCTTGGTTACCTGAATTACTAGATTGACCAAATGGGTTAGAGCCTTGGTTACCGAAACCAGCTCCTGATGGTTGCTGATTAAATGAACCACGTTGCTCCCCACCGCCATTACGCGGCTCTAAAAATTGCACGCTTTCCGCAAGAACTTCTGTTACGTATACACGTTTACCATCTTGTCCCTCATAATTACGAGTTTGAAGACGTCCATCTACGCCTGCTAAGCTACCTTTTTTCAAATAATTTGCTACGTTTTCTGCTTGTTTACGCCATATTACACAATTAATAAAGTCAGCTTCACGCTCACCTTGTTGATTGGCAAATGCGCGATTCACAGCTAACGTAAAAGTAGCTACTGCAACACCATTGGGCGTGTAACGTAAGTCAGGGTCCTTAGTTAAACGACCAACGAGGATAACACGATTCATCAATCGAACCACTCTCCCTTATATATCAATTATTTTTCTTCTTCTTTAACAACGATATGACGAAGGATGTCTTCGTTGATCTTAGCTAAACGGTCGAATTCATTAATCGCTTCTGCGTTAGATTTCACGTTTAAGATCATGTAGAAACCTTCACGTAAGTCGTTGATTTCGTAAGCTAAACGACGCTTACCCCACTCTTTCGTGTTAATGATTTCTGCACCATTGTTTGTTAAAACACCTGCAAAACGTTCAACTAAAGCTTTTTGAGCTTCTTCTTCAACGCCAGGACGAATGATGTACATAATTTCGTACTTTCTCATTACACTTTCACCTCCTTTTGGTCTAAACGGCCCGTAATGGGCAAGGAGCAATTAATTTATAGTAATTACTCACGAGTTTAGATTATATCATAGTAAGTTATATGAATCAACTCACCAATACATAAAAAACTTGGCAAACATATAATATATTTGCCAAGCTCATATCTTTATTTTTCCTAGGAAATATTAAATTAAACGTTAAAACGGAAGTGCATAACATCTCCGTCTTTTACGATATATTCTTTTCCTTCTAAACGTACTTTTCCAGCTTCTTTTGCAGCTGTCATAGAACCGTTTGTCATTAAGTCATCGTAAGAAACTGTTTCTGCACGAATAAATCCACGCTCAAAGTCTGTATGAATAACACCAGCACATTGCGGTGCCTTCATTCCTTGTTTAAATGTCCAAGCACGTACTTCTTGAACGCCAGCTGTAAAGTAAGTAGCAAGTCCTAATAGGTCATATGCTGCACGAATTAATTGATCTAAACCAGACTCTTCAATTCCTAATTCTTCAAGGAATACTTTTTTCTCTTCTTCGTCTAATTCAGCGATTTCTGATTCGATTTTTGCACATACAACGATTACTTGAGAATTTTCATTTGCTGCAAATTCTTTTACCCTTTGTACGTATTTATTTTCCGAAGGATCGATAACATCGTCTTCACTTACATTCGCTACGTATAACATTTCTTTTGTTGTAAGTAAATGAAGGCCTTTAACAACCTTCATCTGCTCTTCTGTAAATTCAACAGTACGAGCCGGTTTTCCCTCTTCAAAAGCTTCTTTTAAACGAACTAAAATTTCATGCTCATATACCGCTTCTTTATCTTTTTGTCTTGCTAATTTCGCAACACGCTCGATACGCTTATCAACAGACTCTAAGTCCGCTAAAATTAGCTCTAAATTGATTGTTTCAATATCATCAATTGGATCTACTTTCCCTGAAACGTGCGTAATATTTTCGTCTTCAAAACAACGAACAACTTGGCAAATTGCATCTACTTGACGAATATGAGATAAGAATTTATTTCCTAAACCTTCACCTTTACTAGCACCTTTTACGATACCTGCAATATCAGTAAACTCGAATACAGTCGGAACAGTCTTTTTCGGTTCTACTAATTCCGTTAATTTATTTAAACGCTCATCTGGTACTTCTACAATCCCTACGTTTGGATCAATTGTACAGAATGGATAGTTCGCAGATTCTGCTCCTGCTTGTGTAATTGCATTAAATAAAGTGGACTTCCCTACGTTAGGTAATCCAACAATCCCAGCCGTTAATCCCATATTTTTCACTCCTATGTCTCAATCTTTCATCATTATAGATAGTAACGAAAAAAATGACAAGTTTCCGCCAAACGAAAAAAAGTAACAGTTACCTACTGTAACTGTTACTCTCCCTCTATTCTTCGTGCTTCACAAGTATTTTTTTCACCTTACGATCAAACTCTCTTCGAGGAATCATTACTGAATGGTCACACCCCTCGCACTTAATGCGGATATCCATTCCCATACGAATAATTTTCCAACGATTCTCGCCACATGGATGGGCTTTCTTCATTTCCACAACATCATACAAGTTATATTCCTTTTGCTCCACTCTCCAAACTCCTCTCCATACTAAATTGCTTTTCCACTAACTAATTCTTCACGATTATATAAAACCATACGTGGATATGGAATTTCAATTCCATGTAAATCAAGACGATTTTTAATCTCTTTACGAAGTGCCCTTGCAATAACTGCATGTTGCATCGGTTCTACTTCAGCAATAACACGTAATATAACTTCTGATGCAGCTAATGTTTGCACACCTAATAATTGAGGTGTTGTTACCATTTTTTCGTACTTTGAAGGTAATTCTACTAATAAATCTTCAATAACTTGCTCTGCTTTCGCAATATCAGCCTCATATGAAATAGATACATCAACAAACGCTACACTATTACTAACTGAGTAGTTAGTAACTTGAACAATACTTCCATTTGGTAAAGTATGAATTTCACCTGTCCAACTCTTTACTTTCGTTGTACGAAGTCCAATTTCTAAAACGACTCCTTCAAATTGACCGATTTTAACATAATCGCCAACCGAAAACTGATCTTCTAACAAAATAAATAAACCTGTAATAACATCTTTCACTAAACTTTGAGCACCAAATCCGACTGCTAAACCAATTACCCCAGCACCCGCTAATAAACCTGATGCATTAATATCAAACACACCTAAAATAGCAATTAGCATAATGAACATAACAACGTATGCTACAATATTTTCAAGTAATTTCGCTACTGTAACTGTACGACGTTCTGAAATTTGAATTGGAGAACGACTTCCCATGCGAAACGCATTTCGTACAACCGCTCTTGCAATTCGCACAACAACTGCACCAATTGTTAAAATAATACATATTTTTAATGTCGCAACTCCAATATGAGCCCAACGATCAGCATCTAATAAATACTGTTTCATAGAATTAAACCACTTCGCTAATAAATCCATGTACCTCTACCTCTCTAGCTAAAATTTCTTTTTAGTTACCCTTATTATTGTATCAGAAGTCCCCTAATTGCTGAAAAAATTTTATGATTTTAATCCTATTTTATCCCCGACATCCAGGTATAAAATGGAACGAATATATATATACTAGTACTATTATTTCCGTTTTCATTCACATTTTGCAAAAATTATGCACTTATAATTTTCCATTTTCCTCACCATATAACATATATTGAAAATTTATTAAAAGGATGGGTGCTTCATGAATATTGGAAGTTTTCGCTTACCATTTTTTGAGAAAGAAACTCAAAACGTTATGCACCAAGATCTAGAAGCCTCCGAGATAATCAGTAATTTCTTACTTACCCATATTCCTATTAAAACTAATATACCACTCATTCTCGTTTGTATCGGCACAGATCGCTCTACAGGTGACGCACTCGGCCCATTAGTTGGTACAAAACTTGAACAAATAGACATCCAAAACCTCCAAGTATTCGGTACACTAGATGAGCCAGTACATGCGCTAAATTTAGAAGAGAAAATTCAGAATATACAGAAAGAATATCCTACTGCATTTATAATTGCTGTTGATGCATGTTTAGGAAAGTCCCAAAATATCGGATCAATCACTACTGGAAAGGGACCTAGTAAACCTGGAGCTGCCATGAATAAGAAATTACCTGCAGTTGGTGATTTGCACATACACGGTATCGTCAATCTAAATGGGTTTATGGAGTTTTTCGTTCTTCAAAATACAAGATTAAGTTTAGTCATGAAAATGGCTGATGTAATCGCACAAAGTATAAAAGAGACGGATCAAAAATTATCCGCATTAAAAAAAGCAAACCATCTATAAATAATAAGATGGTTTGCTTTTTAATTTTTCTGTGCTAATAGTTCTAAAATACGATTTAAATCTTCTTTATTAAAAAATTCAATTTCGATTTTACCTTTTTCTTTTTTCGTCTCTTTAATTTTCACATCTGTGCCAAACTTTTCTCTTAAGAACGTTTCACGTTCTACGAAAAATATATTTCGCTCTTTTTTCACTTTTTTTGTTTCACGTGAAACGTGTTGATTAATCTCTTGGACGATTTTCTCTAATTGACGAACATTTAATCCTTCTTTTTCAATGCGTTTCAATAAGGACTTCAATTGTTCTTCATTTTTTATCGTAAGTAAAGTTCTCCCATGCGCCATTGAAAGTTGACCATTTGCAATCATATCTTGTACGAAAGAAGGTAGGCTTAATAACCTAGTATAATTTGCAATGTAAGGTCTGCTTTTACCAAGACGTTTCGCTAATTGTTCTTGCGTTACATTTAGCTCATTCATTAACATCTGGTATGCCATTGCCTCTTCCATAGGATTTAAATCTTCTCGTTGTAAGTTTTCTAACAAAGCAAATTCCATCATTTGCTGTTCAGTTAATTGTCTTACAACCGCAGGTACTTTTTCTAAACCAGCCTCTTTTGCAGCACGAAATCGTCTTTCACCTGCAACAATTTCATATCCTTTAATACTCTTCCTAGCAATTAATGGTTGTAGAATACCGTGTTCCTTAATCGAAATTGCTAATTCCTGAATCGCCTCTTTATTAAAGTGTTTACGCGGTTGATATGGATTCGGCCTTAATTCAGTTACAAGAATCTCCTGAATTGTTTCCTCTTCTTTCACATCTAAATCAGGAAAAAACACATTAATTCCTCTTCCTAATCCTTTAGCCACCTGCAATCACTTCCTCTGCTAAATCTATATATACTTCTGCTCCTCTTGATTTAGCGTCATACTGCATAATAGGTTTCCCATGACTTGGAGCCTCGCTCAAGCGTACATTACGCGGAATAATCGAGCGATATACTTTATCCCTAAAATACTTTTTCACTTCATCTATAACTTGGATCCCTAAATTTGTACGGGCATCCAACATTGTTAACAATACACCTTGAATTGCTAAATTTTTATTTAAATGTTTTTGTACAAGTCGAACTGTATTTAATAGCTGACTTAACCCTTCTAGTGCGTAATATTCACACTGTACAGGAATAATAACAGAATCTGCTGCTGTTAATGCATTAATCGTTAATAACCCTAAAGATGGGGGACAGTCGATAATAATATAGTCATATTCATCACGAACTGGCTGTAATGCTCTTTGCAAACGTACTTCCCGGGAAATAGTCGGTACCAATTCAATTTCAGCACCAGCCAATTGAATTGTAGCGGGTAGAACATCTAAGTTTTCAGTTGCGGTTTTCTGTATAACCCCTTGAACATCTGCATCTTCCACAAGAACGTTGTAAATACATTGATCTAATTCAGATTTTTCAATTCCCACACCAGTCGTTGCATTTCCTTGAGCATCAATATCTACAAGAAGGACTTTTTTACCTACTTGCGCCAATCCAGCCCCTAAATTAACAGATGTTGTTGTTTTTCCAACACCGCCTTTTTGATTAGCAATAGCAATGATTTTTCCCATGATGTCACCTACTTTCAACCTTTCTATCTTATTCTAGTAACAATTACGTTTATTGTAACATGAAATAAAACTTTTTCTTTTACGTCCTTTATTAAACTTCAAAATTTATTTCTAAACTCCTTCTTCATTTAACAAGAAAATATAGTAAAAGAGACCTCTCCAATAGGATAAGGTCTCTAGCACGTCATTATTATTTTTTCTTTGGAATTTTAATTGTAATTTGATAGTACTCATCAAATTCTTCTTCCTCAGAATTAACATTCAAACCACTTTCAGTAACCATTTGTAAAGATTGTCTAATTGTATTCATAGCAATCCTCGTATCTCGACTTACTGCTTTTTGCTTTGCCTTACGCTTCGGTTTCGCTTCCTCTAGTAACTTCGCAATTCGTTCTTCTGTTTGCTTTACATTTAGTTGTTTCTCCACAATTTCCTGTAAAACCTTCAGTTGTAATTCCTCATTTTTTAAAGGAATGAGAGCGCGGGCGTGACGTTCTGTAATGCTTTTTTCTAATAATGCACTTTTTATTTCTTCAGGCAACTTTAACAATCGCAACTTATTTGCGATTGTAGATTGTCCTTTTCCAAGTCGTTGTGCCAATGCTTCTTGTGTTAAATTATGTAACTCAATCAGCTTTTGATATGCCACAGCTTCCTCGATTGCCGTTAGTTCCTCACGTTGCAAGTTTTCAATTAAAGCTACAGAAGCTGTCTCTGTATCATTTAAGTTCTTTATAATTGCAGGAACCTTTTCCCAACCTAACTTTGTTGCCGCGCGAAAACGTCGTTCTCCAGCAATAATCTCGTACTTATCATCCTCATATTGCCTTACAACAATCGGCTGAATAAGTCCATGTGTACGAATTGTTAATGCTAGCTCATCAATACGCGCATCATCAAAAACTGTTCTTGGTTGATAACGGTTAGGGGTAATATTTACTATCGGAATTTCTTGTATTTCTTCATATACCTTTTTATCTATCTCTTCATGGCTTTCGTCTTGTAATTCGAATTCGCTCTCTTTATCTCCAAAGCCAAATAAACGAGAAAACGTATTTTTCATACATATTCCACCACCTTTTAGGCCTATTGACTATTCTCCATAAAATGTTTCCTATGAAACATTTACGTTTTCATTTATATAATTTAATCTTACGTCTAATAAGATTTATTTTTCAATAGGTAATTTATTGGGTGTTCCCGGTTTGCGTGGATATTTCTTTGGTGTCTTGCGCTTTTTCTCGATTAATAAAATATTACGTTCACTCTCTTCAAACGGTAATTGAAACGTAGACATCTCTTTTAACTCTCCGCCTAGCACCTCTAAAGCATACTTGCCATTTTCAATTTCTTCGTTTGCTGCTGCACCTTTCATTGCAATGAATGTTCCTCCAACTTTTACAAGCGGTAAACATAGCTCACTTAATACAGAAAGACGCGCAACTGCACGTGCCATTACAATATCGTATGATTCACGTACACCTTCTTTTTTCCCAAACGTTTCAGCACGATCGTGACAAAATGCAACATCACTTAATTCTAACTTTTGTGCTAAGTGATTTAAGAAATTAATACGTTTTTGCAACGAATCTACAATTGTTACTTTTAAATGCGGGAAACAAATTTTTAAAGGAATACTTGGGAATCCAGCCCCTGCACCAACATCGCAAATTGAGAATGGTTTTGAAAAATCATAATAAAAAGCAGCTGTAATGGAATCAAAAAAGTGTTTTAAATATACTTCTTCTTTTTCTGTAATAGCCGTTAAGTTCATTTTTTCATTCCACTCTACTAATGTTTCAAAGTAGATTTTGAACTGCTCTAACTGTCTAGAAGAGAGGGTGATTCCCTTCTCTTCTAGCATAGATTGAAATTGTTCTATGTTCATCTAGCAATATCTCCTTACTATTTATTGGTTCGATACGCGTGCAATTTTTCCTTGTTCTATATACACAAGTAAAATGGAAATATCCGCTGGATTTACGCCAGAAATACGTGAAGCCTGCCCCATTGAAAGTGGACGAACATCTTTCAATTTCTGTCTAGCTTCTGAAGCAATGCTAGAAATCGCATCATAATCAATATCTACAGGGATTTTTTTATTCTCCATTTTCTTCATACGCTCTACTTGCTGTAAAGATTTTTCAATATATCCTTCATACTTAATCTGAATTTCAACTTGTTCTTTAACTTCATCACTTAATTCTACTTCACTTGGTACTAAAAGATGAATATGCTCATATGTCATCTCTGGACGACGTAATAAGTCACTTGCACGTATTCCATCTTTCAATTCACTTCCGCCAATATTGCGAATTAATTCTTGAACTTCAGGACGTGGTTTAATAATAATGCTGCTTAAACGTTCCTTTTCCTGTTCAATTTGTAATTTTTTATTTGTAAATCGCTCATAGCGCTCTTCTTTAATTAATCCAATTTTACGACCAACTTCAGTTAAACGAAGATCAGCATTATCGTGGCGTAATAATAGACGGTATTCTGCACGAGACGTTAATAAACGATATGGTTCATTTGTACCTTTCGTTACAAGATCATCAATTAAGACGCCAATATAAGCATCCTCGCGACCTAAAACAACTTCTTCTTTACCTAAAGAACGGCATGCTGCATTAATTCCAGCCATAAGCCCTTGTCCGGCCGCCTCTTCGTAACCAGAAGTTCCATTAATTTGTCCTGCTGTATATAAATTTTTAATCTTTTTCGTTTCAAGTGTTGGCCATAGTTGTGTTGGCACAATTGCATCATATTCAATTGCATAACCTGTACGCATCATTTCAACATTTTCTAGGCCTGGAATTGTTCTAAGCATGTCACGTTGTACATCTTCTGGCAAGCTTGTGGATAAACCTTGTACATATACTTCTTGTGTATTACGCCCTTCTGGCTCTAAGAAAATTTGATGACGTGGTTTATCATTAAATCTTACTACTTTGTCTTCAATAGAAGGACAGTATCTAGGACCTGTTCCTTTAATCATACCAGAATACATAGCTGAACGATGTAAATTTTCATCTATTAAACGGTGTGTTTCTGTACTTGTATATGTCAACCAACATGGAATTTGATCCATAATAAATTTCGTTGTTTCAAAAGAGAATGCACGTGGCTTATCATCACCTGGTTGAATTTCTGTTTTACTGTAGTCAATTGTATTACTGTTTACACGAGGAGGTGTCCCTGTTTTAAATCTCACAAGATCAAATCCAAGCTCCTCTAAATGCTCAGATAATGTAATAGACGGTTGCTGATTATTTGGACCACTTGAATATTTTAAGTCGCCCATGATAATCTCGCCGCGTAAAAATGTTCCAGTTGTAATTACAACTGTCTTTGCTGTATATTCTGCACCAGCTTGTGTAACTACCCCTTTACATACACCTTCTTCAACGATTAAACGCTCTACCATTCCTTGGAACAACGTTAAGTTTGGTGTTTCTTCAATTGTTTTCTTTAATTCATGTTGGTAAGAGAATTTATCAGCTTGCGCTCGAAGTGCACGTACGGCTGGTCCCTTACCTGTATTTAGCATACGCATTTGAATATGAGTTTTATCAATATTACGTCCCATTTCTCCGCCTAATGCATCAATTTCACGAACAACAATCCCTTTTGCTGGTCCACCAACAGAAGGGTTACATGGCATGAATGCTACCATATCCAAGTTAATTGTTAACATTAATGTTTTTGAGCCCATTCGTGCTGCCGCAAGACCAGCTTCACATCCTGCATGACCTGCACCGATTACTATGACATCGTATGAACCGGCATTGTATCCCATTGTTTATTCCTCCTAATAATCTCTATCTTTCTACAACTTCACTATATTATTTTCCTAAACAAAATTGAGAGAACAACTGGTCAATTAAGCTTTCATGCACTGTGTCCCCAGTAATTTCACCAAGTATTTCCCACGTTCTTGTTAAATCAATTTGTACCATATCAATTGGTACACCATTTTCAATCGCCTCAACTGCATCACCGATTGTTTTTCCTGCTTGTGTTAATAATCCAATATGTCTCGCATTAGAAACATATGTCATATCTGCAGAATCGATTGTTCCTTCAAAGAATAAATCAGCTATTGCCTTTTCGAGTTCATCTATTCCTTGTTCTTCAATTAAGGATGTTGTAATAACACGATTTCCCGCGGCTAACTCTGTAACACGTTCCATATCAATCGCTTGCGGTAAATCAGTCTTATTCACAATAACAATAAATTCTTTTCCTTGTACCGCACGGAATAGATCTTCATCCTCATTTGTTAAAGCCTCGCTATAGTTTACAACAACTAATACTAAATCCGCTTGGCTCATCATTTCTTTTGAACGTTCCACACCAATTCGTTCAACAATATCTTCTGTCTCCCGAATACCGGCTGTATCTATAAGTTTAAGAGGTACACCACGCACGTTAACGTACTCTTCAATAACATCACGAGTTGTTCCTGCAATATCAGTTACAATTGCCTTTTTCTCCTGAACAAGACTATTTAATAACGATGATTTCCCAACGTTAGGTCTACCGATAATTGCCGTAGCAATACCTTCACGTAAAATTTTCCCTTGTTTTGATGTTTCTAATATTTTTTCGATTTCCGAACGAACATGCGTCGCTTTCTCAATTAAAATATTATGTGTCATCTCTTCTACATCATCGTATTCTGGATAATCTATATTTACCTCAACATGAGCTAATGTTTCTAATATTTCTTGACGCAAAAGACCAATTAATTTAGATAATCGCCCTTCCATTTGATTAATTGCTACATTCATCGCACGATCTGTTTTTGCTCGAATCAAATCCATAACCGCTTCTGCTTGTGATAAATCGATACGTCCATTTAAAAAAGCACGTTTTGTAAATTCGCCCGGTTCTGCCAATCGTACTCCTTGTGCTAGAATAAGTTGCAATACTTTATTTACTGAAACAAGTCCACCGTGACAGTTAATTTCCACTATATTTTCACGTGTAAAAGTCCTTGGTGCGCGCATAATAGACACCATAACTTCTTCAATAACTTGATTTGTATCTAAATCAACAATATGACCATAATGAATAGTGTGAGAAGGAACCTCTGTTAAATCCTTTCCCTTAAAAATACGGCCAACTTTCTCAACCGCATCATCCCCACTTACTCGAACAATGGCAATTGCACCCTCTCCAAGCGCTGTGGAAATCGCAGCAATTGTATCAAATTCCATGTCCTTTCACCTCACTTGCTTATTTATCTCTATTTCAACATGATTATTTCTTTCACTAAATTATTAGGATACCATAACGAACCTATCTACAAAAGAAGAATAACTCATTTTATTATATCCCCATGTAAAAAACACTAAACTTATTCACAGTGGATAAGTTTAGTGTTTTTTAGTTATCCACATCTATTTTTCGCTCAAAAAAACCGGCACTCATTTGAGCAACCGGTCATTTAGGAGATATTACAACATGCCGATGTGGTTCATTTCCTTCAGAAGTTGTATTGATACCTTGATGATTTGATAATGCCTGATGAATAATTTTTCGTTCAAAAGATGGCATCGGTTCTAAAATAACTCTTTTTTTCGTATTAAATACTTGTTTCGCTAATCGATAAGAAAGTGATTCTAACGTACTTTTTCTTTTACTACGATAATTTTCAGCATCTAGTGTAATACTGATATACTGCTTCGTGTTACGATTCGCGACAAGTTTTGTTAAATACTGTAAAGAGTTCAATGTATTACCTCTTTTCCCAATTAAAACACCTACATTATCACCAGAAATTGTAAATTCAATTTCGCGTCCTTTTACAATTTTACTAATCTCAACTTCCACACCCATATCGTGAATAACATTTCTTAAATATTCTTCACATTCTTGAATTGGATCTTTCTTCAATACAACTTCTACTACTGCAGGACGATTCCCAAATAAACCTAAGAACCCTCTTTTACCCTCATCGACAATATTTATATCTACTCGATCTTTTGATGTGTTTAATTGCCTTAAAGCATCCTCTACTGCCAGCTCGACTGTTTGTCCTTTAGCAGTAATTATACTCACTTGCTTGAGCCTCCAGCTTTGTTAGCCTTAATCTCTGGCCCTTTGATAAAGTACATTTGAGCAATACCAAAGATATTACCAACAACCCAGTAAAGTGATAATGCGGCTGGGAAGTTAATTGCAAAGATTAAAATCATAATCGGCATAAGCCAAAGCATCATTGCCATTTGCGGATTTTGACCAGCTGTTCCTGCCATTGCAAGCTTTTGCTGAATAAATGTCGTAATTGCCGCAACAACTGGTAAGATATAGAACGGATCTGCCTGTCCTAAATCAAACCATAAAAATGTATGTTCACTAATTGCTGTTGTTCTCATAATCGCATGATAAAACGCGAATAAAATAGGCATCTGAACAAATATCGGTAAACATCCTGCCAATGGATTTACACCATTCTTTTGATATAACTGCATCATTTCTTGTTGTAGTTTTTGCTGTGTTGCTTGATCTTTAGAACTATATTTCTCTTTTAACTTCACCATTTCTGGTTGTAACGCTTGCATTGCCTTTGTACTCTTCGTTTGTTTAATCATTAATGGTAATAATGCAAAACGAATGATAAGAGTTGTAATAACAATTGCTAAACCGTAATTACTGTTAAATAAGTCGGCAAAATACGTGATTAACTGAGAAAGCGGATATACGAAATATTCATTCCAAATCCCAGTACTTTTCGATGTAATCGGCTGACCCGTTTCACTACAACCGGTGGCAATCGCCATTAATGCAACGACCATGGCTAGTAAACCTAATTTCTTTTTCAAAGCCTACTCCTCCTTGTATCGGTATGTATATAGTGTAATTCATTTCCTTACGCTACCTTTTTATTCTTTTCATACCAGAGCGTTTAAAGACATGAATTAAGCTTTTCTTTACTTCTTCATATGTCATCTCTGCACAAGGCTTCCTTGCTATTATAACAAAATCTTTCCCAGAATCTATCTCATCTTTTAACTCTGTAATAGCCTGACGGACCATGCGCTTAATTCGATTACGAACTACTGCATTTCCAATTTTCTTGCTAACAGAAAGGCCGATGCGAAAGTTTGGCTGTTCTTCTTTATCTAATTGGTATACAACAAACTGACGATTCGCATTTGATTTTCCTTTTTGAAAAACCGCCTGGAATTCATCATTCTTCTTTATACGATGTTTTTTCTTCATATCAATTGACACTCCTGTATTTCATCAGCGGAAATTCACTATTATTAGAAAAAAAGACCACTGAACGATCAGTGGTCTACGCAGATAATACTTTTCTTCCTTTACGACGACGAGCTGCTAGCACTTTACGTCCGTTCGCTGTGCTCATACGGCTGCGGAAACCATGTACTTTGCTGCGCTTACGTTTATTTGGTTGGTAAGTTCTTTTCATTATATGACACCTCCCTGAGGAATATCTGTTAAAGACAGTCCTATAAATTATAGTTAATCAACTAGGAAAATGTCAATGGTTCTAGAAATTTTCATCAAATATTCATTTTGAACCTATTCACATACTTTTACACAGCACCTATATTTCCTTGTGGATAAATGTTTTTTCACGTTTTTTATATCCACAAACTTTTTTCGCACTTTTACACAGTATATCGTGTTGTGGACAAGTTTATTCCACAAGGTATTGATTTTGTGGATAACTTTCTTAAATTCATTGCTATAGCCACTTTTTTTTGATATTATAGTTGTGTTTTCACTTTGAATAAGTTTTCCACACCTTTATTTTATCCACAGTTTGTGTATAACATGTGGACAGTTTTAATCACATGTGGGTAAATAGTTGTCCACATTTGCTTTTTTTGTCGAAAACCCTATCTCATATACAAACGACGTTTTTAGGTTTTAAAATACGTTTCGTATAAATATACATTTTATATTTATTGGGTTGTACATTTGTTGCGCAACCTTATTCTTTTACCATCTTAGTAAAGGAGGGACACCTTTGGAAAATATCTCTGATTTATGGAATAGTGCCTTAAAAGAATTAGAAAAAAAGGTAAGCAAGCCTAGTTATGAGACATGGTTAAAATCAACAACGGCTCATAACTTGAAGAAAGACGTATTAACGATTACAGCTCCAAATGAATTTGCTCGTGACTGGCTAGAATCTCATTACTCCGAACTAATTTCAGAAACACTATACGATTTAACAGGGGCAAAATTAGCAATTCGCTTTATTATTCCTCAAAGTCAAGCTGAAGAGGATATTGATCTGCCTCCAGTTAAGCCGAATCCAGCACAAGATGATTCAGCTCATTTACCACAGAGCATGTTAAATCCAAAATATACATTTGATACATTTGTTATCGGCTCTGGTAACCGTTTTGCCCATGCAGCTTCATTAGCTGTAGCCGAGGCGCCAGCTAAAGCGTATAACCCACTCTTTATTTACGGGGGAGTTGGGCTTGGAAAGACGCATTTAATGCACGCAATTGGTCATTATGTAATTGAACATAATCCAAATGCAAAAGTTGTATATTTATCATCAGAAAAATTTACAAATGAATTTATTAACTCTATTCGTGATAATAAGGCTGTTGATTTTCGTAATAAATATCGCAACGTAGATGTTTTATTGATAGATGATATTCAATTTCTTGCTGGAAAAGAACAAACTCAAGAAGAGTTTTTCCATACATTTAATGCATTACACGAAGAAAGTAAACAAATTGTAATTTCTAGTGATCGACCACCAAAAGAAATTCCGACTTTAGAAGATCGTCTTCGTTCCCGCTTTGAATGGGGGCTTATTACAGATATTACGCCGCCAGATTTAGAGACACGAATTGCGATTTTACGCAAAAAAGCAAAAGCTGAAGGGCTTGATATACCAAATGAAGTTATGCTTTATATCGCAAATCAAATTGATTCAAATATTCGTGAATTAGAAGGTGCACTTATCCGAGTTGTAGCTTATTCATCTTTAATTAATAAAGATATTAATGCTGATTTAGCAGCTGAAGCACTTAAAGATATTATTCCAAATTCTAAGCCAAAAATTATCTCTATTTATGATATTCAAAAAGCTGTCGGGGATGTTTATCAAGTGAAATTAGAAGATTTTAAAGCGAAAAAACGTACCAAATCAGTTGCGTTTCCTCGCCAAATTGCAATGTATTTATCGCGCGAGCTTACAGATTCCTCTTTACCAAAAATAGGTGAAGAATTTGGTGGACGTGATCATACAACAGTTATCCATGCCCATGAAAAAATCTCTAAACTACTAAAAACCGATACGCAATTACAAAAGCAAGTTGAAGAAATTAATGGTATTTTAAAGTAGTAGCTGAATAGTGTGAATAACTTACCTTGTTTTACGCACAGTCTATCCACATGTAGATAGACTGTTTTTACATCCTTTATAGGGGTTATCCACATATCCACAAGCCCTATTACTATTACTACTATTTTTTTATCTTTATTAATTAAATAAAATCTTATACTTACCGGAGGTTTTTCTTTATGCGTTTTACAATACAAAAAGACTATCTTGTAAGAGGTGTACAAGATGTAATGAAGGCAGTTTCTTCTCGTACAACAATCCCCATCCTTACGGGAATTAAAGTTGTAGCTACTGAAGAAGGGGTTACATTAACAGGAAGCGATGCTGATATTTCTATTGAATCGTTTATTCCAGTCGAAGAAGATGGAAAAGAAATCGTAGAAATTGCTCAATCAGGAAGCATTGTTTTACAGGCAAAATATTTTAGTGAGATTGTAAAAAAACTACCTAAAGACACTGTCGAAATTTCCGTAGAAAATCATTTTATGACAAAAATAAAATCTGGAAAATCAGAGTTTAACTTAAATGGTTTAGATTCTGCAGAATATCCGTTATTGCCACAGATTGAAGAACATCATGTATTTAAGATACCAACAGATTTACTTAAGCATATGATCAGACAAACTGTATTTGCAGTTTCTACTTCTGAAACAAGACCGATCTTGACAGGTGTAAACTGGAAGGTATATAACAGCGAGTTAACTTGTATTGCAACAGATAGTCATAGACTGGCACTTCGAAAAGCAAAAATTGAAGGACATAACATTGCAGATGAATTCCAAGCTAATGTTGTTATTCCAGGTAAGAGCTTAAATGAATTAAGTAAAATTTTAGATGAGTCTGAAGAAATGGTAGATATCGTTATTACGGAGTATCAAGTATTATTCCGTACAAAACATTTATTATTCTTCTCAAGATTGTTAGAAGGAAATTATCCTGATACGACACGTTTAATTCCAGCAGAGAGTAAAACGGATATTTTTGTAAATACAAAAGAATTCCTACAAGCAATTGATCGTGCTTCACTATTAGCAAGAGATGGCCGCAATAACGTTGTTAAATTATCAACTTTAGAGCAAGAAATGCTAGAGATTTCTTCGAATTCACCAGAAATCGGAAAAGTTGTCGAAGAAGTACAATGCGAAAAAGTAGATGGAGAAGAGTTAAAAATATCTTTTAGTGCAAAATATATGATGGATGCATTAAAAGCTTTGGATAGTACAGAGATTAAAGTTAGCTTTACTGGGGCAATGAGACCGTTCTTAATTCGTACAGTAAATGATGATTCAATTATTCAATTAATTTTACCGGTTCGTACTTACTAGGTAAGGAATAAGGGTTGCTAGTTTAAAGATGCTAGTGGCCCTTATTTGATTTTTGGGTATTACTTTCCTAATGCTAGTTTATTTAGTACAATGAAAGAATGAACACTTTCAGAAAGTGAGCGATTTTATGAAACGTATTAAAATTTCAACAGAGTATATTACACTAGGACAATTTTTAAAGTTAGCTGATGTAATTGATACAGGTGGCGCTGTAAAATGGTTTTTACAAGAATATGAAGTGTACGTGAACAACGAACTTGAAAATAGAAGAGGTCGCAAACTATATGCGAATGATGTTATTGAAATTCCAGGAAGCGGAACTTTCCAAGTTCAGGCATAAAGGGGGAGCCCTTTGTTTATTTCAGAAATACAATTAAAAAACTATCGCAATTATGAAAAATTAGAGCTTTCCTTTGAAGATAAGGTAAATGTAATTATCGGCGAAAATGCACAAGGGAAAACAAATTTGATGGAAGCTATTTATGTTTTAGCGATGGCGAAATCTCATAGAACCTCTAATGATCGCGAACTTATCCGCTGGGATGAAGATTTTGGTCAAATAAAGGGGAAATTACAAAAAAGAAACAATTCTTTGTCTTTGGAATTAAATATTTCGAAAAAAGGTAAAAAGGCAAAATTAAATCAACTTGAACAACAAAAGTTAAGTCAATATATTGGCGTGATGAACGTTGTCATGTTTGCCCCAGAAGATTTAAATCTTGTAAAAGGAAGCCCTCAAGTAAGAAGACGCTTTTTAGATATGGAATTAGGACAAATAGCTCCTGTATATTTGTATGAATTAAGTCAATATCAAAAGGTGCTCACGCAACGAAATCACTTGTTGAAAAAAATGCAAGGGAATAGTAAGAATGAGGAAACGATGTTGGATGTATTTACACTTCAACTAATTGAGCATGGTGCGAAAATACTGCAAAAACGTTTTGAATTTTTGCATTTGCTACAGGAATGGGCAGCTCCAATTCATCGAGGTATAAGCCGTGGATTAGAAGAGTTAGAAATTGTCTATAAACCAAGTGTAGATGTATCAGAATCAATGGATTTGTCGAAAATAAAAGAAGTATACTATGAAAGTTTTCAATCTGTGAAACAACGTGAAATTTTCCGTGGTACGACTTTAATTGGTCCTCATCGTGACGATTTACAATTCTTCGTTAATAGTAAAAATGTTCAAGTCTTTGGTTCGCAAGGACAACAACGAACGACCGCACTATCCCTAAAATTAGCTGAAATTGAATTGATTTATTCAGAGGTTAAAGAATATCCAATCCTTTTGTTGGATGATGTTTTATCAGAATTAGATGATTATCGTCAATCACATCTTTTAAATACAATTCAAGGAAAAGTGCAAACATTTGTTACAACGACGAGTGTCGACGGAATTGAACACGAAACATTAAAAGAAGCGAAAACAATTCATGTAACGAACGGCACTGTAGATTGTGAAATAGATAGGGAATAACCCCTGTTTAAATGGAAAAGTAGGTGATCTTTGTGTCAATGGAACAAAAGCAAATGCAAGAAAATGCATATGATGAAAGTCAGATACAGGTGCTTGAAGGACTAGAGGCAGTTCGGAAACGCCCTGGTATGTATATTGGATCTACAAGTGGAAAAGGGCTTCACCATCTTGTGTGGGAAATCGTAGATAATAGTATTGATGAAGCACTTGCAGGTTATTGTGATGAAATTAATGTTAGTATCGAAGAAGATAATAGTATTCGTGTAACGGATAATGGGCGTGGTATTCCGGTTGGTATACAAGAAAAAATGGGACGTCCAGCTGTAGAAGTTATTATGACTGTTCTCCACGCCGGTGGTAAATTTGGCGGTGGCGGTTATAAAGTTTCTGGTGGTTTACATGGTGTTGGGGCATCGGTTGTAAATGCTCTATCAACAGAATTAGAAGTATTTGTACATCGTGAAGGTAAAATCCATTACCAAAAATACGAAAGAGGTATTCCGGTTGCGGATTTAAAAGTCATTGGTGACACAGATCAAACAGGAACAATAACTCGATTTAAACCAGATCCGGAAATTTTCCAAGAAACAACAGTATACGATTTTGATACGCTAGCAACTCGTATGCGTGAATTAGCGTTTTTAAATCGCAATATTAAATTAACAATTGAAGATAAACGTGAACATAAGCAAAAGAAAGAATTCCATTACGAAGGTGGAATTAAATCATATGTTGAGCATTTAAATCGCTCAAAACAACCGATTCATGAAGAGCCTGTGTACGTAGAAGGTTCAAAAGATGGTATTCAGGTTGAGGTTTCTCTTCAATATAACGAGGGATACACAAATAATATTTACTCATTTACGAATAACATCCATACGTATGAAGGTGGTACACATGAGGTAGGTTTTAAAACAGCTTTAACTCGTGTAATCAACGACTATGGTCGTAAAAATAGCATTTTAAAAGATGCGGACAGTAATTTAACTGGTGAGGATGTTCGTGAAGGTTTAACAGCAATTGTATCAATCAAGCATCCAAATCCACAATTTGAAGGACAAACGAAGACAAAACTTGGGAATAGTGAAGCGAGAACAATTACAGAGTCTGTATTCTCAGAGGCGTTTGAAAAGTTCTTACTAGAAAATCCTAATGTAGCGCGAAAAATTGTAGAAAAAGGTACGATGGCTGCACGTGCACGTGTAGCTGCGAAAAAAGCGCGTGAATTGACACGTCGAAAGAGTGCGTTAGAAGTTTCAAGTTTACCTGGTAAATTAGCTGATTGCTCTTCGAAAGATCCAGCAATTAGTGAAATTTACATCGTAGAGGGTGACTCTGCGGGTGGATCTGCAAAACAAGGACGCGATCGTCATTTCCAAGCAATTTTACCGCTGAAGGGTAAAATTATTAATGTGGAAAAGGCACGCTTAGATAAGATTTTATCAAATGATGAAGTTCGTACAATTATTACGGCGATTGGTACAAATATTGGTGGAGACTTCGATATTGAAAAAGCACGCTATCATAAGGTTATTATTATGACCGATGCCGATGTTGATGGTGCACATATTCGTACCCTATTATTAACGTTCTTCTATCGTTATATGCGTCAAATAATTGAGTGTGGTTATATCTATATTGCACAGCCGCCGTTGTTTAAAATACAACAAGGTAAAAAAATTCAATATGCTTACAACGATAAGGAACTTGAAAAAATCTTAGCAGAATTACCGGCCCAACCTAAGCCAGGGATTCAGCGTTATAAAGGTCTAGGGGAAATGAATCCAACTCAGCTATGGGAGACGACAATGGATCCAGAAGTACGTTCATTACTTCAAGTTTCCCTTCAAGATGCAATTGAAGCAGACGAAACATTTGAAATTTTAATGGGAGATAAAGTAGAGCCGCGTCGTAACTTTATCCAAGAGAATGCAAAATACGTGAAGAACCTTGATATTTAAATGAGTAATGACAGGAATCTAAGTATTCCTGTCTTCTACATATAAATCAATGTATGTGTAACGGAAATGTAAGAGGAGGTGCTCGTTGATGTCAGACAATCAACAACAAGCACGAATTCGAGAAATTAATATTAGTCATGAAATGCGTACCTCATTTTTAGATTACGCAATGAGTGTTATCGTATCTCGTGCATTACCAGATGTTCGTGATGGATTAAAACCTGTGCATCGTAGGGTTTTATATGCGATGAATGATTTAGGAATTACAGCTGATAAAGCGTATAAGAAATCAGCACGTATTGTCGGTGAAGTAATCGGTAAGTATCACCCTCATGGTGATTCAGCCGTTTATGAAACAATGGTACGTATGGCGCAAGATTTTAGTCAACGTTATATGCTTGTAGATGGGCATGGTAACTTCGGTTCTGTAGATGGAGATTCAGCAGCTGCAATGCGTTATACAGAGGCAAGAATGTCTAAGATTTCTATGGAATTAATACGTGATATTTCAAAAAATACAATTGATTATCAAGATAACTATGATGGTTCCGAAAGAGAACCGATAGTACTACCAGCGCGTTTCCCTAATTTATTAGTAAACGGTACAACAGGTATTGCTGTTGGTATGGCAACAAATATACCGCCGCATCAGCTTGGCGAAGTAATTGATGGTGTGTTGGCATTAAGTCATAATCCTGATATTACTATCGCGGAATTAATGGAATATATTCCCGGTCCAGACTTTCCGACGGCAGGTTTAATTTTAGGAAGAAGTGGAATTCGAAGAGCTTATGAAACAGGTCGCGGTTCCATTATGCTTCGTGCTAAGGTTGAAATTGAAGAGAAGTCAAACGGTAAACAATCTATTATCGTAACTGAACTACCTTATCAAGTTAATAAGGCACGATTAATTGAAAAAATCGCAGAATTAGTTCGCGATAAGAAAATTGAAGGTATTACAGATTTACGTGATGAATCAGATCGTAATGGTATGCGTATTGTCATGGAAGTACGTCGTGATGCTAATGCAAACGTACTATTAAACAATCTATATAAACATACAGCGCTTCAAACAAGTTTCGGTATTAATATGTTGTCTCTTGTAAATGGGGAGCCACAAGTACTAAATTTAAAACAAAATCTATATCATTATTTAGAGCATCAGAAGGTAGTAATTCGTAGACGTACTGCTTATGAATTAGAAAAAGCAGAAGCACGTGCTCATATTTTAGAAGGATTACGAATTGCTTTAGATCATCTTGATGAAGTTATTACGTTAATTCGTAGTTCAAAAACGGCAGATATTGCCAAGCAAGGCTTAATGGAACGTTTTGGTTTAAGTGAGAAACAGGCGCAAGCAATTTTAGATATGCGTCTGCAACGCTTAACTGGATTAGAACGTGAAAAAATTGAGCAAGAATATCAAGACTTAATGAAGTTAATTGCTGAATTAAAAGCGATTTTAGCAGATGAAGAAAAAGTTCTTGAGATTATTCGTGAAGAATTAACAGAAGTAAAAGAGCGTTTCAATGATAAGAGACGAACAGAAATTACGATTGGCGGTATGGAATTTATTGAAGATGAAGATTTAATTCCTGAACAAAACATTGCGATTACGTTAACTCATAACGGTTATATTAAGAGGTTACCAGCTTCTACGTACAAAACACAGAACCGTGGGGGACGTGGTGTGCAAGGAATGGGTACGAATGATGATGACTTTGTTGAACATTTATTAACAACGTCTACTCATGATCATATTTTATTCTTTACAAACAAGGGTAAAGTATACCGTACGAAAGGATATGAAATTCCAGAGTATAGTCGTACTGCAAAAGGACTACCAATTATTAACCTATTAGGGGTAGATAAGGGTGAGTGGATTAACGCTATTATTCCGATTCGTGAATTTGGTGACGATCAGTTCTTATTCTTTACGACAAAACAAGGGGTTTCTAAGAGAACGCCACTTTCATCATTTGCAAATATACGTACAAATGGTTTAATTGCAATTTCTCTTCGTGAAGAGGATGAGGTAATATCTGTACGTTTAACATCGGGTGATAAGGATATTATTGTCGGGACAAGTAACGGTATGCTAATTCGTTTCAATGAACAAGATGTTCGTTCTATGGGACGTAATGCTGCAGGTGTTAAAGCTATTACGTTGGGCGATGAAGATCAAGTTGTAGGTATGGAAATTGTCGAAGAGGATGTAAATGTTCTGATTGTAACGAAAAATGGTTACGGAAAGCGTACACCGATTGATGAATACCGTCTGCAAAGTCGCGGTGGTAAAGGTCTGAAAACTTGTAACATTACAGGTAAGAACGGTAAATTAGTAGCTGTTAAATCTGTTACAGGTGAAGAAGATATTATGTTAATTACAGCGGCAGGCGTTATTATTCGTATGCCAGTTGATCAAATCTCTCAAATGGGACGTAATACACAAGGTGTTCGTCTAATTCGATTAGAGGAAGACCAAGAGGTAGCGACGGTAGCAAAAGCACAAAAAGATGAAGAGGAAGAAACGAGTGAAGAGGTTTCTTCAGAAGAATAAGAGAGGGGATTTTCCCTCTCTTTATTTTTTTATAATAATACTTGCATAGGGAAAAGAAAGCCTATATAATAGGCAGAGTCAGCAAATGAGAGATATAACTTATCGAAAAAACTTGTTGACGAAAATAATATACTATGATAT
>NZ_JBNLYE010000014.1:0-44340 GCF_050172095.1 Bacillus sp. GMs2/2 | reverse complement strand
ATGATAAGATTAATAGATTTATTGAATACAAATTATAATTGCATGACAAAAAGCCTTGTTAGCTTCAATTTTTTTGAACAAGGCTACATTAGTTTTATTTTGTTGTGAGAAATAAAAGTTAAGAGTTAGGATCTAACATCTCTCTGAACTTTGTGAAATTAATTTTTCTCTTAAATGCCATGTCTTGTTTGAATTTCTCCCAGCGTATTTTTCTATATGCACGGATTTTTTTTGTGTACATCTCTATGAAATGCGCAGGAGTACTTACATCTGCTTGGTTACGTTCAAACCAACGTACACACTCCTCGAAAGTCTTTTTTACCTCCCAGTCAACATCTGGTGGCATACGTAAAGCAATTGTATAAGCATCTTTTTCAGTAATATATGTATCTTGCGTTAAAATGTACATGTAAAGCTTCTTTTGTGCATCACTCATATGTTCATCCATCTCACGGAATCTAAGTTCTAATTTTTTATCTCCGTCAGAATTCGTTTCTTGCTCCTCATTTTCTTGCTCCTCAACTTCTACTTCGACAGGATTGAATAAATCAAATCCATGACATTTCGAAACCGGAGCATCCTCTTTTTTATCTGTATCCTTATGGTTTTTCTCACCAATTTTCTTGGACAAAAAATCTGTAAAAGTAGAAAAAATATTGATTGATAATGCCCATTTTTGCTTAAAATACTCAATAATTTTCAAGTAATTATTATGTAGGCTTAAAATGTAGATGGATGGCGCAATTTTATTATGACGTCTTGTTTTAATTTGGTGACATACCTGAAGGTCTTCTAACCAATTCAAAATAAAATTGATTAATGGTACAGAAATACCTGATTTTTGACTAATACGCTCTTGTCTAACTTGGGAAAATCCCTCTTGAACAAGGTAGGAAAGTACGGTTTCAAGTGCTTCATATCGGCGTGGTGTTTTCTCGAAGTATTCTTTTGTTGTTTTGCCTTCACAGTCTAATAGAATACTATCAATATCTTTAATTACACTTTTGACTGCTTTATTAATAGCTCCCGTCTTGCACTTAGGGATACGATATAATTGAGGGGATAGTTCACGTTTTGCTCGACTAAGCAAAAAGTTGTTTAATAACACAGAAAAAACCTCCTATTTTTTCCACCACAAAGAAACAGAAAAATGCTGGAAAAGTAGAGGTTTTTATTCACATTATATATATTAGGTGCTATAATGGTTCTAGATAATATATATTTAGATATGGATAAAACCCCTACTCTCTTAGGATTTTTAATTGATTTTTCAGTTTGGCCGCTGAATCAATTAAAAATGGCTTGTGGTAGGGCTTTTTTATTTGTAATAATTTAAACGATAAATTTATTTATGCATTAATTTTATAACTATTAAGATAGAATATCAATCTAATAATTAGTATTTTTTACTTAAACAGTTTGTTTATAGATTAATTGAATTAAATTATGGCGTGTAATCTTCAAAAAAGGTCTCTAATGTTTAGAGACCTTTTTTTGTAGTTCATGTTGAAGGTAATTCGTGAAATTAACGAAATCTACATGTAACTGATCGTACTTATATCCAAAAAACTTAAGGTATTCAGTCAGTTCTTTTTCTAATTGTTCTTGTTTTTTATCAGGTAACAAAAGAATTTCTTGATGTAACTCTTTTACTTTTGTATATATGTCTTGTTTCTTTTCATGTTCGCTTATTGTCAAATATAATTCTACATTATTAATTATGTCTTGTTTATGCTCAATTTTTTCTGTAGCTATTTCATTATTTAGAGTAGGTGTGTCACTTATTCCTATTAAATAGTCAGCGCTAACATCAAAAATTTGTGCTATTGCAGCTAGGATATTGTAGGGAGGCTCTGATCCTTTCTTTTCCCAATTCGATACAGATGCAGAACTAAAAGAGGATCCTACAACTTCACTTAATTTTTCCCCTAATTCCTTCATTGACCAACTACGTTCTTGGCGTAATTTTCGTAAACGCTCGCTAAAAATATTCATATTTTTAGTCCTTTCATATAAATTCATACCCTGGATGTGTTAAAAATACCGAAACGAGTATATAATACATAATATTTTGTGTATATTTAAGTAAATAAAACCTAAATATTTATTCTTTTAGTAAATTTTACTTGTTTTTCACTTTATAAGTGATGTATACTTAATTTATACTAATCGAGAGGAGGTATTTTATACTTATGTTATTAAGTGAACGGAAATCAAAAGATTACTCTTTAACACAACTCGGTCAAAAAATTAATATTAAACCTCAAGTTCTTCATGCAATCGAGAAAGGAAAAACAAGTGTTAATTCCGAAAGAGCGGAAAAAATTGCTAAGTTTTTTAATAAACCAGTCGAATACTTTTTTATACCAACTTATTACCGAGTTCGAGAATAAATAAAAAAGTTAAAGTTACTAAATAAAGTTCCAGATTAACTATATAAGATTAATTATAGTAAAAAAAACTAGTAATTCAAATAGAATTTTGATCTTTGAAAACTGCATAATATGAGGGAGCTGTTAAGTCATGTTGAAACGATCGTATCAAACGTTACTCATTGTCATGAGTATGCTTCTTGTTGTTCTGAATTTTGTATTTCCACTGACAAAAGCAAGTGCTGAAGTCATCAATCATGAGAAATACGAAATGAATTGGAGTTATAGCCCCATGTATGGCAAAGACCTTCGGACCGAATTATTAAAGAATAAGAATGGTCAAATTGCGTATTGCCTTACATATGGACTTCGTTCACCTGGTGGTGAAGATCTTCCAGAGATGGGACGTACAGACAATGTTGTATATAAAGTTCTTCTAAATGGATATCCGCAAAAGAGTCCTGAAGAATTAGGTGTTTCCGATTGGAAAGAGGCGCATTATGCGACCCAACTCAGTGTTTGGACAGCATTAGGTCAAATTGACATTAGTGAAGTTCAACATAAGAATGCGAATGTTGCAAAAGCCGTAAAAACAATTATTGATGGGGCAAATGCAAGCCAGGAAACACAAGAAATGTACATGAATGTAACACCAACAGATAATCAAGAAGCAAAGTTAAACAATGAGTACTTTGAAACGACCTTGTACCAAGTAGAAAGTAATGCAAAAAGCGGTGTATTTACAGTACAACTAACAAGTGCACCAACTGGAACGAAAATTGTTTCCGCAAACGGTGAAGAGAAACAACAATTTAACCTAGGGGAACAATTCCGTATCCTTGTACCAAAATCCTCTCAGAGTGGTGAATTTTCCTTAAAAGTAACTTCAACTCTTTCTAAGTTGCATGCAGTAGCTTATAAAGGTACAGACAAAGTGCAAGATGCAACGGTTTTATTAGAAAGAAATGAGGAAAAAGTCAGCGCTGATCTACATGTAAACTGGAAATCCCTTGGTGGATTGAAAGTGGTAAAAGTAGGGGAGCAGAAAGAATTGCTACAAGGTGCTGTATTTGAAGTCTTGAATAGTGCAAACGAAAAAGTTGGCACAATGACTACAAATGAGCAAGGTACAGCAAGCCTTTCTGGTTTAGAAATCGGGAATTATACCCTGAAAGAAGTGAAAGCACCGACTGGTTATGTACTGAATGACCAACCTCAAAAGATTGAAGTGAAAACAGGTGAGGTCACAACAGTCACTGTAGCGAACAAGAAAGTAAAAGGAAACATCGAGATTAAAAAGTTAAATGACAGTGGAAAAGTTCTTCCGAAAGTAGAGTTCACAGTATATACAGCGGATGGAAAAGAAGTTACGAAGACTACTACAAATGAGCAAGGAATTGCTCAAGTGAAGGATCTCCCATATGCAAAGTATTATTTTGTAGAGACAAAAGGAGTCGAAGGATATCTTCTTAATAAAACAAAATATCCATTCGAGATTAAAGAACATGGGAAAATACTTACATTTACTGTTGAAAACAAAGAAGTAAAAGGGAATGTGCAACTTCTCAAAGTAGATCAAGAGAATCCAGATAAGAAATTAGAAGGTGCAACATTTATTCTTCAAGATAGTAAAGGGAAGAAAATCAGTGAACACAAAAGTGATAAAAACGGTTTGATTCAAGTAAATAATTTACCGTTTGGATCTTACATGTTTATGGAAAAACAAGCACCGACTGGTTATGTACTTACAAAAGAACCAATTCCTTTTAATATTTCTGAGAATGGAAAAACAATTGAATTAACCGCAAAAAATAAAGGTATTACAGGCTCTTTAGAAATAACAAAGGTAGATATAGCAGATGGTAATAATAAATTGCCAGGTGCTGAGTTTACTATCTATGATGCAAAAGGAAAAGAAGTAGTTAAAGGTAAAACGAACGAACAAGGAATTGCGAAATTCGCTAAATTACCTTATGGCAAGTACACATACCGTGAAACGCTCGCACCAGAAGGGTATGTAATCAACGAGGAAACCTTCTCTTTCGAGATTAAAGAAAATGGCCAGATTATTAAACATACGGTGAAGGATGAGAAGAAACCAACGCCACCAACACCAGAGACACCACATCAACCAGAGCAACCACAAAAACCAGAACAGCCAGAAACACCACAACCACAGACACCAGAACAACCAAAAGTAACAGAAAAGCCGGTCATTCCACAGGTGGAAAAGCCACAACCGATTGTGACGAAGGTGCACCCAGAACAAGCGCCTAAGAAAGTAGAAGCTCATCTTCCAACAACTGGTGGAAAAGCTGAAAATCCATATATAAAATGGATCGGGCTTGCATGTATCGTATTTGGTACAATGGGAGCGGTATTTGTAGTAAGAAACCGTAAGAAAGCACAATAATGCCAAATAAGAAAAGGAGAATTGCAAGATGAGACAAGAAAATATGACGAAAACCCAAGCTCATTTCAGTGAAATAGATGAAAACCCGCTTGGTTTTTTTGTTGGCTGTCGGAATGCATGTATACTTGCACTTCTCATTTGGACAATTGTGTTTTGGGTAGGGAGCAAGTTGTAAGAAACCGAAGGAGGATGAAATGAGATGTCAGGAGTCTACATCGGAACAACCAAACAGCCATTTATTTTGAAGGAGCCAATGGTTAGGAGTCATTCAAATGCATGGATTGGAGGGAAATCGGGAAACGGAAAGATGCATCGTAAGGGTGATTGGCTTTCCGAAGAACTCATGCAAGCAATTTCAATCGCACAAACGGTGGTGAAACCCAAAGAGCGATATGATTTTTGGATTGAATCCGCTACAAAATTGTTGGCTGGTAGCATCTTATATCTAAATCAGCGACATAAGAACTTGTATTATCTGGATTTAGTCCAGGTCAGAGAGTTCATACAAAAAGTGAACGATCAGAAGAACTACTTTTCGGAGATAACAAATTCACTCGATCAAAGTCATCCGGCTTATCAAATTTTTAAAGTTCTGGTTTTATCAGCGAATGAGACAAGAGAAGGAACCATTACAAAATTGTTAGAGGTATTAGATGAACATGTAATGAGGCACGAAAATCTGGAAAAGAAACGGGAATATTTTTGGTTTCAATATTAAGTAAAGAGTTTCAAAGAATGAGATAAGAAAGGAGACATAGACATGCTAGGAGTGATTCAAAGGTGCTCAGGGCTTCTACAGGCGATTGGAATTTTTGATCGAGGAGAAAAGGGTGTGGATGTGACAAAGGCTTCTCAAGAAGCTTATAGGACAGTAATTGAGGGTGTCAGGAAAGCTAAACAAAAGTTTATCTTTATTTTCGATCCAACGGATCAAGTGTATGAAGATACACATCGACAGAAGCTAGCGCAAGGATATCACATTGTAAAGCACAATTTGTTAAGTGATACAGTGTTCTTAGATTATGAAAATAATCAAAAAGTGATCATGTATGTCAGTATAGATACGGTTACTAGTACGTATGAAGATAGAGGTGAGGCGTTATCTCATTTTCTCCACTTTCTAACCGAAAAGAAGAAAATCCGACCGATTCATCTCGTTTTCTATCAATTTGATCTTTATCCCATCCCTCATATAGAGCAGTTTTTAAAAGAAAGTGCTACCTATAATATCCGAACTTCAATTGTCGTAGAATCTCATTCCGTCTTACAACGTATATACGGAAAACATGGAGCAAAACGAATTGCTACATCGTGTCAGACAACAGTTCTAGCATAGTCTTAGATTTCGAAATATTCTTTGTACTTTGGGGAGTCATATAAAAGTTTCGGGATATCACAGTCATTCATGCTATATAGATGACTATAAAACTAGACGAGATGAAAGGGGGGAAATAAGTTCTTCCCTTTTGAAGGAGGCGATAGACATGGGAAAAGAGCAAAGACTTGCATTCTATGATATATCGTCGTCATGTGCACAAAGTGTCAAAACATTCGATGGCAAAGTGTATCAGCTAAAAGGAGCGGTAGCGGTAGAAGATACGACAGGAAACATTGAGAGGGTTGCAGAGATCTATTACCGTGTCCGTTCAGTCATGGATGAAAAGCAAAAAATAATTGCCAAGAGAAGAAACCAGAATGATGAATTGACAACCGTGCGCCAACGGCGGAAATAAAACGATTTTTGAGAACAAACAAGCGGTTTTGGAGTGTGCTGAGATAAATAGCTTTATCCGATGATAATGGAAAAACCAACAATTTCGTACCTATTTTTATAGACGTTCAAAACGAAAGTTTTTCCTTATCAAAGCACAATTGCCCTTTGAAAACTTCACATGCGTGCCCCCTTTCGAAACGGTCACTAGAAGGGTTGGGTATACGATTTCTAAGTTCGGTGTGTGGATACTTAAAACACACCTGTGACCACGGGAAAGATACGGTGTATCCATTATCTGTAGGAGTAAGTAATCGTGAGGAATATCCCAAGTTCGACATTCTAAAGAAGCGATGAAAACGAAAAACAGTAGATACACAAGGTTCTACGTACATGCCAAAACGTTGTGCAGTATTGGGCTTATCAGAGGCGAGTCGGGATTGTTTCTGATATGCATGCCAATATAGGGTTTACCATATCAGCCATAAATGGTTATTTATCACTATTTTCCCAATATTCTTGCTATAATAACAACCAGATGTGGAGAAATAATCTGAACTCTCAGTAGACTCCAAAATCGCTTGTTTAATAACATAGGGAGGTCAAAAGTATGACTCAAAAATCAAAAATCATTGCCGTCATCATTGCATTGGTTGCCGTTCTAGGGATTGGCTCTACACTGGTATTTTCTAATAGCAAGAAAGGAGAACTTGAACAGTTAAAACCATTAGAGGTTAAAAAATTCATGTTACAAGATGGTACAGGGTTTGTAGTTTATTCTTTTGATAAAGAACAAAGAGATTTCAATACAAATCAAGTAAAAAAAGCTTTTGATACTAATGGCGTAAGTGGTAAAGAATTGAATAGTTATCACCCCGAATATGATGGAACTAAAGATCAATCATACTATGGTGTAAAACAAAATCCAGATACATTAGCATATTATCAAAAGGGTGAACTGAAAAAGGAAATTAAATTTGAAAAATATAAATCATCTGAGTTAGAAAAAGAACTAGATGTGTTTGTACGTAATATGAAGGAAATGTATATCGATAAATAAGGGGATAGAAAGGCGGTGTGATAAATTGCCTATTCCAACTGTTACACAAAGAGATTTAAAAAAATCAAAAGACTTAGTCGAAAAGTTACTGAAGGTCAAAGGAGAAAGTTATCAAAATTGGTTACACGCACAACATCAACAGTTCGTTGAAGGAAATCAAGACTTAATCTTAGAAGCGCTCACTCTATTTGTAGAAGAAGAGAAAGGACCTAGTAGGGTACCTGAAGGTACAGGTACACTTTCTCAGTCAAATGAAGTTGTATAACACAAATATAAGGAGAGTGTAAGAGATGTTTAAATTAAATAACTTGATTTTAGGTGCTGGAGATGGCATGTCTAGTTTAGTTAGTACAGGTGAAGCTGTTTTAACCTGGGCACAACGTTTAGGAATCATTAGTGCAGCTATCGCATTTTGTATAGGTGGTTACTACCTGATCTGGGGTGGTGAGCGTGGAAGACACCAGAGTAAAGGCTGGTTTATTGGTTCAGCTGTAGGGTTAATTATTGTAATGGGTGCAAAAGGATTGGCAGAAGGCATTAATAGTAATATCAAGTTTGGATCTATCCTGTTCTTTTGGATGTGAAGAGACAACGGAATACGTTTTGGTAAAGAAGCTATGCACTTGTATAGCTTCTTTTTATATGCCATAAAGCGTTAGAAAGGAGAGGGGGAAATTACTTATGTTAGAGGTCATGTTTACCAAAAGTGCAACACCAGAGATTAAAAGTTTTCAAAAAATGTCTTTACTGGATGCGTGTAAGCTTACGTATCGACTGGAACAAGAGTTACAGGAACAACAAAATATTATCCATGTAGATTTTCACATTTTAGATCAAAACAGTGAAGAGATGTATGCAGGGACATTGTCCCTAGGTTCTGGCTATGCTTCTCATTTGTATGAACATGTAGAGAATAAACTTTCCTCTATGGAAATGGATGAAGACCAAGAGGGGCAAAAAGAAGCACTTTTACAACTCATGAAACAAGATATTAAAGAATTTTTACAAGAGATTGCTCCACCAGAAGAAGAAAAAGAGCCAGAAGAGAAAACCAGGGAGAAAGGAGAACAACAAGAAAAAACAGATAGTCCTTTAGAAGAGGGAAAAGGGAACAAAAAACATTTGTATCAAATGATTGGCGGAGCAATTGGAGGGATCGTAGTAGGTGCTGTGAGCGTGTTTTCCTTGTATACTGTTCCATCAAATTCAGTTGAGGCAAGAACAAGTCAACCAGATACACATCTTGTTAAAGGACTTCAACAAGCCTCGATTCAACAATATCCAAAGGCGATTCAAGAATTTGAGAAGTTAGATTATAAAGAATTAGATAAAGAGAGTCAAAAGGCAGTTTTATTCTCTTACTTGTTGAGCGGGAAAGCCAGTAAGGCCTTACAGTATGAACCAAAATTTGCGGAAAGTGTTGTGAGCTACTACGTAGCCATTGATAATTTGAAAAAAGTGAATGAGATTCAAGCCAAAAATGATGTGATCGACTTTGAAAAAGCAGTGTTAGCAAAAAAAGATGAAGAGGTTGTTCGTTTAAAAGATAAGGTGAGTATAGATGGTCGCCGAGAACAATCCATTGTAGATGCATATTTGAGGCTTAAAAAATATGAGGATTGCTTTACCTTTGCAAAAGCACAAGGCAATAAGAATGTGATGAAACAAGTGAAGGAAGTAGAAAAGAAAGAAGTGGAGCAATCAACAGTACCAGATGAAGAGAAAAAGAAAAAGATTGAAAACATCGATAAAGTATTGAAGGAAATCTAAGGGAGGAAATGAAATGCCAATTGATTATAAAAACGTTTTAAAAAAGATGGGGCTTACAGTTACAGCGACTTCTCTATCTGTAGGGATTTTGTCAGGGTGTAGCTTATTTGGTTCAGAGCAAAGTAAGAAAACAGATAAAAAAGCATCTGTTTCTAAAAAAGTAGAAAATGAGAAAAAGAAACAAGAAGAAAAGAAAGAACCCGAAAAGTTACAAGAAAAAGATTTTGCTTCTTTAACAGAAAATGCTGTGAAGAGTCAGGAGCCCAATCAAGATGTTGCATTTGTATTAGATCATATGAAAAAGCAACCATTGAATACAAAAGATAAACAGATTGCAAGTCATATCAAAAGTTCAGATGAAGCGACATCACGTGTCGTGGCTATGTTAGACCAGGAATTATCAAAATCAAGTCATTTAAATACAGATGATGTTGCGATTGTTGCATCGAATAGTGTTCCAACAGAAACGAAAGATAATCAACTTGTGTTTGGAAATATAAAAGATACAACAGTAGCTAGCATCGGAGATGTGATACCACAAGAAAATATAAAACTACCTATTCAAGTAGAGGAAAAACCTTCTAATCCATTGCCAAATAAGCCGAAACCACCGGTAGACCCACCGACAGATGGAGGAGATAAACCGAAACCGCCAGTAGATCCACCAACGGACGGAGGAGATAAACCGAAACCACCGGTAGACCCGCCAACAGATGGGGGAGACAAACCGAAACCACCGGTAGAGCCACCAACAGATGGAGGAGATAAACCGAAACCGCCGGTAGAGCCACCAACAGACGGAGGAGATAAACCGAAACCGCCGGTAGAGCCACCAACAGACGGAGGAGATAAACCGAAACCACCGGTAGACCCGCCAACAGACGGAGGAGATAAACCGAAACCACCGATAGACCCACCGACAGATGGAGGAGATAAACCGAAACCACCAGTAGATCCGCCAACAGACGGAGGAGATAAACCGAAACCGCCGGTAGAGCCACCAACAGATGGAGGAGATAAACCGAAACCGCCAGTAGATCCGCCAACAGACGGAGGAGATAAACCGAAACCGCCAGTAGACCCGCCAACGGACGGAGGAGATAAACCGAAACCACCGGTAGACCCGCCAACAGATGGGGGAGATAAACCGAAACCACCGGTAGACCCGCCAACAGATGGGGGAGACAAACCGAAACCGCCAGTAGATCCGCCAACAGACGGAGGAGATAAACCAAAACCACCGGTAGACACGCCAACGGACGGAGGAGATAAACCAAAACCGCCGACAGATCAGAAGAAACCAAATACAGTTGTATGAGTTAAGTATTGGAGAAAATATGAAGCGCACGTCAGTTAAGATGAAAAAATACACAATTCGGAAATTTAACCAACTTGTGTATAAATAATGATTTAAAAGGAGGGTATAACATGTTTCAAACAAATGAGATATTAAACATAAAAGAAAATTTAAAGATTGTTGGCGGTATTGCTACAGGTAAAACAGCAACTTTAAAAGAACTTGCTATCAAGTTAGATAATGTAATGGTTTTAGACTTTATTGGTGAGTATGGAGATCTTAAAGAATTGTTTGAAGGAGATAAGTTAAATGTTATAAACCTGTGCAATCGATCCTGTCCGAAAGTAGAATTGAGCAAAGAAATAATTGATTTAGCTAAACAGCATGACTTTGTAATAATTGATGACGCATTTTATTTATTTGCCGAAGAAGTAAATGAGTTTTTATCATTTTTACAACAAATGAAAGAGGTAAACACAAAAATCATAGCCAGTTTTCAAACATTACCTCCAATAGAAATTGATATTAAATTCCCTCAATTCATTATGCTTAATCGATGAATATTTTTTAAGTACAAATTAGGATTTCGTTTAGAAAAGATAGCAAGCTGGTTGAAAATTCAACCAGCTCTTTTTATATTCTTTTTTAGAAGGGGAGTTTGAAATGGATCATATAAAGAAGTTGGCTCGTAGTAATCATGTTCATTTTTTAGGATGGCTTTATTTGATAATAGTCGGGATGTTTGGTTGGTGGTATGGAATTATATGGTATCAAGGAATAGGAAGTTGGCTCCCTTGGTATCATGAGTCAAGTATCACTTTTGAAAGAGCGCATATGTATCTTTTGATGACAGTTCTTTTGATTGGAGCTAGTTTCATGACAGGGTTACTTGTAATGGATCAGGACTATAAAAAATTGACTATCTTTAAGGTAAGCTATTTGTTTGGATTATCTACATTGATGATAAGTAGTGTTTGTGGTGTTTTTTTTGCTCTTGGTTTCTTTCTCGGATACAAAGATGGAGCTTTTTATCCGTTAGTTTTCCTTGTAACAGGTATTGTAGTTGGTTTACAAATAATCAGAATCGCCTTAAAACAGACGTCACAATCTGAAAAGAATACTTTGGCACACAAATAATAAATAAAACAGATCACAAGCTGGTTAAACCTTCAATCAGCTCTTTTATTTTCTAAAAAGGGAGGAAAATACGGATGGAAAAATGCATAGCGTATGGGAGAAAAATAAGTTTAGGGATCTACATGTTATTAGGTGCATTAGGAATTGGTTATATCATTTGGGGAATCAACCATTCTGGGTATGAATGGACACAAAAACATACAGTAGACGCAATTATAGGATTTTGTGTATTTTATATTCTAATGATTGCATTTTATATGCTAATAATTTGGTCTATACGGGGTAGGATGGAGAAGAAAGTGAAGAAACGAATGTTGCTACTAGACATTCCAATAGCAATTTTAGTAGCAATTGGCTTACTTGCTAGTATGGTCTTTGTAGAAGAGCAAAATATACCTAATTTAGCGTTTTTAATGGCTTTATTATTATCACCGCCTGTTGTTTTATTATTTGTTCGAATGGGATATAAGCAATGGATATTCTATAGTGAATTGAAAATTATCTTAGAAGAAAGGGAGCGACAATAACAATGATTTTCACACAAATTACCGTTGTAATCGGATTTGTTGTTTTAGCATTTATTGTGTATACAGTGGTTTTACAACAAGCTACACAAGACATTGTAAAGGAGCTTTTGAACCAAGAGAAGATAGTTGGAACAAATATGAAAGGAGAGCAAGAAAATGTTTGGAAGTGTGAATCCAAAGCCACCACTAAAATATAAATTAGCTGAATGGAAAGTACTCATCCCGATGAGTACTTTTTTGTTTAGTGGAATCTTTCTTATTGCTAATTTTTTAGGAAACGTCATTGTAGAAATAGTGAAAACAACATTTTCGGATTTATTATATCCAAAACCTTTTCATATTGGAATAGAGGATTTATATACCTTTGAACATCCTCTTTTTATCTATTTGATATTACTCATGATTGCGAGCTTATGTACATTGCAATTCACGTACAAAATCCGTTCAAGCTTTAAAGATTTGAATCACAATCAAAAAGATTCATCTCGTTTTGCCACATTAGATGAAGTTAAACAGCAGTATCGTGCCATTCCAGATAAAACGGAGAGATATGAAGGGAAGGGTGGCGTTGTCATTTCCCGATATGATGTGGTTTCTTGCAAGGCCATTTTCCAACAAGCAAAAAGGGTTATAGATGCAAAAGGAATGGAGAAATGGAAAGAAATTAAAAAATTAAAAGATAGTGCAAAAGCGGGAAGACTACTCATAGATGATGGGGCAGTTAGTAACCTAATCATTGGTACAACAAGGTCTGGTAAAGGGGAAACCTTTGTATTTCCAACGATTGATGCGTATTCTCGTGCGGAAATACAACCCTCTATAATCGCGAATGACCCGAAGGGTGAATTGCTGGCAGCATCTAAAAAAACGTTGGAACAACGAGGTTTTCATATTGAAGTTTTAAATTTAATTAATCCTTTAGAGTCCATGAGTTATAACTTGCTTCAACTCATTAAAGATGCTTATAAAAAAGGGGATACAGCGACAGCACAAACACTTTGTAATACCTTATCCTACTCTCTTTACTACAATCCAAATGTAAAAGACCCATTTTGGAATACCAGTGCGATGAGTTTATGTAATGCGCTAATTTTAGCGATTATAGATAAATGTATTGAGGAAAAAACAGAAGATAAAATTTGTATGTATGCGGTTGCCAATATGTTATCAGAGCTTGGTTCGAAAGAGATTGTGATTGATATGCAAGGAAATACGAAAAATATGTTAGATATATACTTTGAAATGCTTCCGGCGGATAGTGTGGCAAAGATGCAGTATGCGACTTCAAATTTTGCAAAAGGTGGCACAACAAGAGGTGGAATTTTTAGTACAGCAATGAGTAAACTATCCATCTTTACATTCGAAGGAATTGCAAAAATGACATCTCGTAATAGTATCGGTTTAAAGCGCATTGGCTTTGGGAAAAGTATACAAGGAATAGGAACACCAAGGGTGCGGGTACAAATTATATTTCCGGATGGTTCGAAAGAGAGTATCAAAACAGATACAGAAGGACGTTTTGAACTGAACTTTAAGCAAAAGGTAAGAAAGGGGCAACGTATCCATGTAATGGAAAGCGAAACAAAGAAAAAAACGATCATAGAGGTTCAAACAATTAACAAAGATACAGGTGAAACAACATACAAAGTTGTCGAGAAACAAGATGGATTACAAATTGAAAACATTGTTATCTTTGAAAAACCAATTGCAGTCTTTATGATCGTTCCGGATTACGATTCTAGTAATCATGTGATCGCTTCTATCTTTATTAGACAGCTCTATTTTGTGCTATCTAAGTATGCTGGTTTAGCTCGTGGTGGGAAGTGTCATAGAGAAGTAGTCTTCCTTTTGGATGAGTTTGGTAATATGCCACCAATTGATGATATGGGGAATATTGTTACGGTTTGTTTAGGGCGAAATATTCGCTTTAACCTTATTGTGCAAGCTCTACCTCAATTAAAAATGAAATATGGAGACGCAAGTACAACGATTCAAGATAATTGCGGGAATCAAATTTATATTCAATCTGGGAATAAAGAAACCGCCAAAGAAATATCTGAAAAGTTAGGGAATCAAACAATCAATTCGTTATCTCGAAGCGGAAAAGGATTGTCTATTGATAAGAGTAAAACGGAAGGAATCGATACGAAACCATTATTAACACCAACTGAGTTAATGAGATTCCAAGAGGGAGAAAGTGCAGTTATACGTTTTATGAAACGTAGAGATAATAAATTTGAAAAAATAGAGCCTTTCCCAATTCTGAACCGAGGAAAAACGGTTATGAAATATCGCTGGGAATACCTTGGAGACGACTTTGATACAGATCAATCTATTTTAGATATCGATATTCGTTCTTTACATGAATATGTGAATCCAAAGGATCTCATTATTGATTTCATCCCAAAACAAGAAGAGGAACCAACAGAACAAACAGAGGAACAAAAATTAAATGTAGCAGTATCTGAACCAAAACCAGTTCCGATTCCTTCAGAAGAGGATCCGGAGGAGCCACAATTTGCGGATATTGATGAAGATATTGAGATTCCAGAAGAGGCGTATGCATCTGAACCGGGTTCAGTGTACGAATCAGAACCGTCTAGTCCATTTGAGCCACTTACCTTGGAAAATTGGAAGTACAAAACAGCAGAAGAATTTTTTGAAACACATCGTTCCATTTGGAACATCATTGAAAAACAATGTATGAGGCAATGGAACAAATCATTAGCGGATATTCAAGCAAGTACAATGGAAAACTTTATTGATGAGCTGAAGATATTAGTGACAACAGGAGAAATTGATAAGAATATTTATCGGTTGATTAATGGAAAATACGGTGAAGTTATGGATAGTTTACTAGAAAAAGAAGGTGTGAAGGAGGAAGTATGATGCAGGTAACCAATCCCTTACAACATATTTTACAAGTTTACGGGAAACAAGTAACAGCAGGAAAAGAAGTGATGATTGGGCTTACAAATGGTGTTGTGGTGTTACAACCAGGAGGAGCTGGTGAAGCACCAATTGTCATCCGGGTGGATGAAGTTGATGAACATTTTGATATGACCATACAAGATGTATTCGGAGCATAAGAGAGGAGGGTGAAAATATGAATGATGAAAAAGTTTTAGAAATATTGAAGATGTTTAATGATTATTTAGAAATTGGAGGCTTTATCAATTATATACTCCGTTCGATTGGTTGGATGATTATTATTGGATTGTCGTATCTGGTAGATGCATTAGAAGGGATTACAGATAAAATTCTTTTGGTAAAAACGTTGTTTGCTTCAGAACAAGTACAATCGTTTGTACGAGACTTTCAACCGGTTTTGTATGTACTATTTGCTTTTTCGCTCATTTATATTGGATACACACTGATATTTAATAGAAAAACGAATCGAGAACAAATTGCAGTCAATATTTTTATCAGTATGGGCGTAATTGTGTTACTCAGTACAGCGATGATGCAGGCAGACAAATTCACAGATAAGGCAATTAAGGCAGTGGATCTCAAAGGAAGTGGAACAACAAGTGAAAAAATTATAAAAGATGGTCTCACAGATGTAGCGCAATTTGATATAGGAGAATGGAAAACCACAAAATTAAAAGAACCAAATCAAATTCCCCAAGAGAATATTAGACGAATTGATATTCTAGAGAAAATTGATAAAGATTTTAAAGTTAGTAAGGATAAAGGACTAACTGATGATGGAAAAAAAATATTAGAAAAGAAACTTAGTGTTGCACCAGATGGAAAAGAAGTACTCATCGACTTGAAAAACGGATGGTTTGATTTTTGGCCAGATAAATATTACCGCTGGGATTGGGATTTCTGGAAAATCGCTCCGTCTCTGTTTGTCATTGGTATGACACTGCTATTTACAGCAATCAAACTTGGAAAACTGTGCTTTGAATTAGCTTTCAGTTACATTCTAGCAAACTTAGTTGCACCGGCAGATGTGGCAAACGGACAAAAGACAAAGCACATCCTTCTCAATATCTTAAATTCTTTTTTAATTATGATTATGATTTTTATTTCATTAAAGCTCTACCTCATTGGTATGAATTATATTCATGAAAATGTAGATGGGATTGCTTACGTCATGGCTTTAATTTGTTTAAGCCTTGCAGTTGTAGATGGTCCCGTCATTTGTGAACGTCTTTTTGGTATTGATGCAGGGCTTAAAAATGGCTGGGGAGTTGTTGCTGGTGGATACGCACTTGGAAAAGGGCTTAGTAAAGCAACAAGTAGTACGATGTCGAAAGTTGGTGGCATGATGAAAGGCGCAGGTAATGGTGCATTACAAGTGGGAGCAGGTGTCGCTGGCGTGGCAAGCGGATATAAAAATGCGGGGAAAGCAAGTGATAGCGGACAACAAGATCAGAAGCAAATAAAAGGACAGCAAGGTAAAGAGAATGGAAAAGAAGGGAAGGAAAAGCAAAGCGATGCCGATGGCGGGGCAAATGGAACTGGTCATTCATCTATACAAGATGAAATGGGTCAATCAGGTTCTGGAACAGAAAAAAGTCAAGCGTCCCAAGGCGAGGCAGGCGGTGGCGCAATGTCTTTGCAAGATGAAATGAAATCATCTGGTTTTGATAAAGATGCGAAAAAAGAAGGGCAGGGAACGCAACCAAACCTTACAAAAAATACATCAGGTGGTAAGAATGGAGCTACATCTGGAACGCTACAACGGGGTAGTAACGGAGCATCAACAAGTGCACCAGGAACACCACAATCAGGTAATAGCGGAACACCATCAAGCGCACGAGGAATTAACGGAGCACCATCTGGTACACCAGGAACATCGCAACCAAGTAGTAGCGGAGCACCATCCGGTACACCAGGAACATCACAACCAAGTAGTAGTGGAGCACCATCTGGTATACCAGGAATATCACAACCAAGTAGTAACGGAGCACCATCAGGTACACCAGAAATATCGCAACCAAGTAGTAGTGGGACACCATCCGGTAGACCAGGAACATCGCAACCCGGAAGTAGCGGAGTACCGACAAGTGCACCAGAACCTTCTCAACCAAGTAATAGCGGAACACCATCAAGCGGTGAGAGTTCTTCAGGTTCATCTCGTCCAGTAGATACAGCGCCATCTTCTACAAGTGATATCCCAGTACCGCAAAGAGAAAATCGTACAATTGGACAATATGCAAAGGATCGCCTTTCCAATGCTTTTCATAGTTCTCCAACGGTACAACAGACAAAACGTTCGTATCAACTTGGACAAAATACAGGGGAGAGTTTACGAAACAAAGGTCAAAATAAGGGCGTGAGTCAGAAGCCAAATGTAAATCAGAATTCAAGAAGAAATCCTAGAAAAGATGCATAGGGTAGAGCACAGTAAGCATACAAGGAATGCTTATTTTTTTCGGCCTTAAAAGGAGGAAATGTAAATGGCAAGTTATAATATCCCGAAGGAAATACGAACGGAATTAAAGATTAACAAAGCGTTATTTTTATTCGATCTACTGTTTATTATTGGGCTTGTGGTTTTCACCATGACAACGAAGCCTTTGATTCATCCCATGTTTCAAATTCCATATTATATTTTTATGTTGATAGTAGGAGTGATTTTGATTGTTCGTCCAAATACAAACCCACAAAAACGGATGTTTGAGGTATTGTTCATTGCGTTAGCTAGAAAGCGTTCTACGTATTGTGCAATTGACCAGGAACAAGACTGAAGGAGGAAATGGGATGGCATTATTCAATGAAAAAGAAATGAATAGACAGGTAGAAAAGAAGAGCGAAAGTAAACCTTTTCTCCAACCACAAAAACAAGAAAAGAAACCAGGCGAGGTAGTGAAAATAAAAGGATTTCAAGAAAAAAAAGAAACGCAACCTGTCGTTGCTCCTTTGAGAGAAGAAGTCGTGTCGGTGAAGAAAACAAAGAAGAATATGATGCAACATCTAGGAAATAAGAAGCAAGAGGTTGTACAAAAAACAGCGAAGATTGACGAGGCTTCGGGAAGAATAGGGAAGAAGGAGAAAGAGAAAAAAGTTAAAAAAGCTAAAAAGAAAGAAAAACCACCTCATATAAAAAAGAGTATTGCAGAGATTATCCCAATTATTGATATCACAGCAAATGGTGTTTTTGAATTTCGGGAAGAACAAGGTTTTGTAGATATCTTGCAGATCCAGGGAACAGATATTTACTCCCTGAACGAGGAAGAAGCAGAATTTGCGATTTATCACCTTGCCCACTATTACCAATCGTATCAAGAGTCCATCAAAATTGTATCCATGAACTTTCCCGTTTCTACAGAGCCGCAACAACGTTTTCTACTCAAGAAAATTGAAGCATGTCAGAATCCATTATACGAGCGTTTCCTCGTACAAAAATTGAAAGAACTTCAGTATTTAGAATGGGGGCGCACAAATCGCGAGTACTTTTTATTTGTATATGGTGAGAGTGAATTTGTTGTAAAAGAACGGGTGGAGTCGTCAAAAAGGTACTTGCAACGATGCATACCATTATTAGAAATGGAAGAGGAAAAGAAAATAGAAATTCTATATAAATTGCATAATCAAAACTCGAAAATCGGTTCGAAAAAATAAGGAGAGGTGATGAATGTGTCTGTACTACATTTTTTGAAGAGAAAGAAAAAGAAAGAAGAGAAAAAAGAAAAGAAACAAATCAATAAAGAATTAGTTTCCCAGATTCAACCGCAAGGGGGCATTCACTTTAAAGAACTATATGTGCAAGGTGGAGATGGATTACAAGCTTGTATTCATGTATACGGGTATCAAACGACAGTAAATGACTTTTGGTTAGAGCCTATCATGAATATGCCGAATGTCATTACAACGTTAGATATTATAAGTGACAGCCGAAAAGTAGTGATTGAATCCATTAATAAATCAATGGCAGAACAAAGCGTTCGACATGCGAACGCAAAAGAAAATATTGAACGAATTGAAGCGGAACAACAGTTTCAAGAGTTGGAACAGTTGTATCAACAAGTATCAAAAGGAGAGGTGCTGAAACGAGTTCACTTACGTATCTATATCTCCGCACGAACAATGGCAGAGCTTGAAAAACAAGCAAAAGAAGTCATGGAAACATTAGAATCATATAATTTTAGAGGAGCCATTTTCTTAAATGAACAAGAACATGAATGGGCTTCCCTCACATCAAGTTTTGAAATGCAAAAGCAATATATTAATAAACGAAATGGAAAAGAAGTACCGGCTCTTTCTTTAGCCGGAGGCTTCCCGTTTCACTTTACATTTCTAAATGATCCATATGGGATTTACTATGGCACTACCAAAACAAAGGGGAGTGTCATTTTTGATTTGTTTCATAAAGATGCACAGCGAAAAAGTTATAATGCGGTTGTAATCGGGAAAATGGGAGCTGGTAAGTCAACCTTGCTGAAAAAAATCATGAGTGATTATGCGATGAAGGGGTATAAAATCAGGGGATTTGATATTACAGGTGAGTTTGAAGATATTGTGCATGAATATAATGGAAAGCAGATCGCACTGGATGGATCACAAGGAAAAATTAATCCGCTTCAAGTGTATAAGACGGCTGAAACAGAAGAAGGTTCATTTACCCAGCATTTATCTAAAATGAGTATCTTTTATCGCTTTATTGCGCCAGAAGCAAAAGATGATGAAATTAAGGAGTATGAGAATTTACTGCGCAAAATGTATGTAGCTAAGAAATTATGGAGTGATGAATCGAAAGCTGTCAATCATATTACGAGTTTACCAGCAAGTGAATATCCGATTTTCTCTGATTATTTACATTTTGTTCGTACAGAATTATACGAAGATATAAAGAAAGGAATCTACCGTTCTAATGTCAGTCCGACTCGTAAGGAACGCTTAGAACTGATTGAATTAAATCTTATCAATTTAGTAGACAATTATGGACATTTATTTAACGGTATTTCTACAATAGAAGATTTTTCTAAAGAGCAAATTGTCTTTTTTTCATTGCGCCATCTTATGAGTTTAAAAGAAGAAATCTATCAAGCACAGATTTTCAGTGTAATGAACTTAATGTGGGATGAGATGCTAGAAAACGGAAAACCGCAGTGGAAGGCGTTTGATAGAAAGGAATTAAAGTTTGAAGACGTAATGCGTTTTCTCATTATCATGGACGAAGCGCATCATCTGATAAATACGAGTGAACGTAGTCAACATGCGGTGGATTTTACGATTAAGTTTAGCCGAGAAGCACGTAAATATTTTGCAGGGATTGTATTTGCAAGTCATTCTATCCGAGACTTTGTGCCAGAGGATGCAAGTGTGGCAGCGGTAGAAAAAATTAAGACACTCTTTGAGCTTACGCAGTACAAATTTATTATGCAACAAGATAGCAACAACCTAGATATGTTACGGCGAGTATTTGCGGGACAAATCAGTACAAGTGAACTGAATGAAATACCGTTTTTACCAACAGGAGATGTGCTGTTATGCATCAGTGCCGTGAAGAACATTTTATTTAAAGTCGATGTAACAGAAGAAGAGTTAGCTTTGTTTGGAGGAGGGGCATAATTCATGCATCTTGTACTAAAAATTATCCCGAAAAAGTGGTTGATTATGATCGCTCTGAGTCTACTTTTTCTCCTTGGAACAATTCTTTTAGGGGCTACAATGACACTTATTGGTGGAATGGAAGGAAATAAAAAGCAAGGGGATATTACATACCCACAGGGTGGTATAGGGACGGCAAATGTTTCGGCAGAAGTGTTGAAATGGGAGCCGACAATTCGGAAGTATGCCCAGCAATTCGGCGTTGAGGCATTTGTCCCATTAATGCTTAGTCAAATGATGCAGGAGAGTGGTGGACGTGGACTCGATCCCATGCAAAGTTCTGAAGGAGCTTTCAATACAAAGTACTGTAAAGGGCCGAATTGTATTACCGATCCAGACTACTCTATTTGGGCTGGCGTTCAAGAATTTAAGCATGCGATTGAGCGAGCGGGTGTCACGGGACCGGGTGATATGGATCATATTAAAACAGCCTTGCAAGCCTACAACTTTGGAACAGGATTCTTCGATTTTATTGCAAAACACGGAGGTAAATATACAAAAGAATTAGCCATTCAGTTCTCCGCAGAGCAATATCAAAAAGTGAAACATACGGGCATGTATCGTTGTGTACGACCAGAAATGATACCGTATGGGGCATGCTATGGCGACGCGCTTTATGTTGATGCCGTGTTGAAATATTATACGCCTGGTGTGCCTGTCAACGGCGGTGGAGGTGCCGTAGGAGGCGGTTCTTCCGGCTCGCAAGTTGCTGATGTGGGGCGTCAATGGATAGGACGTTCTACCTATGTATTTGGTGGTGGACGGAACACAAATGACATCGCAAGAGGCATCTTTGATTGTAGTAGTTTTGTACGCTGGGCATTTGAACAAGTAGGAATGAATGTAAGTCCAATGGGGGCTGTAAGTACAGAAACCTTGAATAAAATTGGCACACAGATTTCACCAATGGAAATGAAAGCTGGAGATGTGATTTTCTTTGATACGTATAAACATGACGGTCATGTTGGCATTGTAATTGACCAGAATACTTTTATTGGTTGTCAAACAAACAAGGGGGTTTCAATCGAAAATTTATCAAACCCATACTGGAGTAAAGTATTTAGTGGGCATGTGAGACGCTATTAAAAAATATAGTCATCCTAAATAAACAAATGTAAGTGAAGGAGGCGGAAAAAATGAGTAAGCCGATTGAAAAAGATAAAAGGAAATTTTGGTTTATAACGCTTGCGATTGTGATTGCAGGCGTTACTTTTTTGAACATCTTTCTGTACGCTCGTAACGATGAAACAGGAGATGTAAAACGATTAAAAGTTCAAAATCAGGTGTTGCAAACTGAAAATGAAGAACTCAAAAAGAAAGTGAAGGAAACACTTCCTTCGGAACAGGAACAACAGAGGCAAGCATATCTTTCAACAGTAGAACAGTTTATTCAGTTATCGTTTCATCGAGAAAAGCAAGGATATGAGGAGCGAAGAGCAAAGGCAAAAAAACTGATGAAGGACGAAATATTTCAACTCTTTTATCCGACGGATACATTCGAAATGGATGATACCTATGTATCTAAACCATCTGATATGAAGTTATACTTACAAGCCTATACGATTGGAGCTTCTCAGGTAGAAATCATTGCGGAATTTCAAAATACATTGACCATAGGAGCGCAAGGAAAAACGGATAAAACAAAAAATGTGATGAAAGTGACTGTACAAAAGAATCAAGAGAATTGGCAAGTAACCAATGTAGAAGAACTAACAGTTCAAATTATTCCATCTTAAAAAAGTGAGGTGCTAGGTACATGGAAGTTGTGAAGAGTGGTGTGAATTTGAGACGAAAAAAATCATGGATATATGGTTTGATTGTAGGGTTTATGTTGGTCGGTTTTTTCTTGTTCTTTACCTCGAAATTATATGTACCTTACGAAGAACCGGTTTATCATACAGAACTAAAAAAGCCGGTTGCGTTATTTGGAAGTCGAACAATGACAGTGGAAAGAAGAGCGTATGATCCAGCTTCTCATACAATAGAAATGTTTCTTCATGTAGAGGGGGCAGATGGCGAGCAATATCAGTTTCAAGCGCAAGAAAAAGTAAATCCAAATCTTCAATTACCGGTGAAAGTTGTGTATCAGGATGATGAGAATCTTGTTGTACAAGTGAAAGAATTATCTCCTAAATGGCAAGCAGTTGCGCTTGATGTATTTGAAAAAAATATTCGAGATGTGACGCTAGAGACAAAGCAAAAGACGGAAGAAGAAAAAGAAGTTTCAAAAGAAGATGACAAGCAAACATTCTTAAAATCATTCTTCTCCGATCAAAACAAAACAGATGTAGAAGAAGGGATTTCACAAAAAAGTAAAGGCTCTTATGCGAAAGTATTCATTGGTATCGAGCAAAAAACATTAAAAGAAAAAGTAAAACAATACGATGCAATGATGAAACAAGAAACATCTAAACAAACACAGTGGCAAGAGCAAATCACAGAATGGAAGAATGACGCTAAGTATCAAACGGAAACGGAAAAGATGGAAAATGATGCAAAAATCAATTCAAAAGAAACGAATATTAAGCAATCAAAAGACAAGGTTGAACTATACAAATGGGAGCAAGGGCAGGTCAAAGAAAAGATAAAAAAATTAGATGAGAAGGCAAAAGATGCGGAGCGGTTATGAAAAAAGTTGGGTCGACCATGACTCGACTTTCTTTATTTATGACTCCACCTCGAGTCAACCTATGCAGAAAAGTGGGTCGACCGTGACTCAACTAAAGGGGAATTTGAGTCGACCTCGACTCGACTTTTCGGAGTTCTTCTTGTTCCCACGGTTTCGCTAGGCTTTGCCTAGCTTCACACCCTAGGTGGGAACAAAAACCCCTTATGCTCTTCTCTCTCTTTTTGAGTGGAGATCCCGAATTTAGAGGAGGAAGTGAAAATGGAGGTAAGAGTTCGAAATATGAATCCAGTTGCGGTAAAACGAATTGATGAAATCGCAAAAGCAAAAGGGCTTTCAAGAGATAAATTCTTGAGAGGTCAACTGGAGACCTTAGCGTTTTATCAGGAACAACAAAATCGTGAATTGTATCTTCAACAGTTGCTCGAAAAAAATATCTATGCGATGGAAAGTTGTTTCGAAGCTGTAAAGGAGATGAATGCATTTTTAAAGCTCATGACAGAGGATGAAGAGGCATGAGTGTTTCAACAAGTCCTATGCAAGCGAAAGTGACGCCAGGGGTTGTAACAGTCTCTAAATTTGTGACAGCAGATGGAGAAAGTTTTCAAAATTATGTGGAGTATATTGACAGAGAAGAAGCAAAAAAAGAAGGGCAAGCACACAAAAGAATGTTTTCTCTGTATCAAGATTACATGGGAGATTCTGAAAAGACGTCCGCTTTATTTACAGAACAGAGTAACAGTTTGAATAAAAAGGAAAAGAAAGACCTAAAAAAGATGTTTCAGCTCGCCCAAAAGAATAACAGTATCATGTGGCAAGATGTGATTACATTTGATAACCAATGGCTTGCAGAACATGGCATATATGACCCGAAAACACGTACAGTTGATGATAAAAAATTGATGGATGTTACTCGCTTATCCATGAAAGAAATGTTGAAAAGAGAACGATTAGAACATACAGCAGTTTGGTCAGGAGCGATTCATTATAATACGGATAACATTCATATTCATATCGCAACAGTGGAGCCATATCCAACGAGAGACCGTGGCAAGAGAAAACAAACAACATTAGATGCGATGAAAGCGAAAGTGGCTCAAAATATTATGGATCGTGGGCAAGAACAAAAACAGATTAACGATTTGATTCGAAAGAATATGGTTGATAAAAAGAAAGATGATTCCACATTGAAGTGGCGCAATCGAGAGTTGAAACCATTATTCCAGTTCATTTATAAACGTTTACCAGAAGATAAAAGGCAATGGCAATACAGTTACAGTACATTGCGTCCTCTTCGTCCTCATCTTGATGCATTGACGCAAAAATATATTGAGAAGCATCATAAAGAAGATTATAAACAGTTTCTTCAAAAGTTAGATAAAGAGGTGGATGTATTAAAGCGAGCATATGGAGAAGGTTCTGGTGATAAGAAACGATATGAAAATTATAAGGAAAATAAAATAGAAGAGCTTCACAAGCGAATGGGAAACGCATTTTTACAAGAGATGAAAGCGTACGATAAGGAACGACAGCGCATTGATAAAATGTTAGACCGAAAGCCTAGAGAGCGAAAGAACTTTCAGAAAAATGTTTCGATGCAATATGCACTCAAAAAGATGGAGGGCGCATTTAAAAGTGAATATGAAAGTTGGAAAAACCAACGTTATTATGAGCGTCTTCAGAGGGACATCCAACAGCAAAATGAGAGGGGATATGAACGATGAAAGAAAATGAGGTAAAGCGGTTATTTACGATTGATGAAGAAACAGATCATTACTTTAGGGCTTATATGGAAGAACATCAAATTCGATATAACGGTGTAGCACTTGCCAAAATGTGTAGAGATCATGAGCAAGCAAAACAACAAGAATGGTCGCTTCGTTATATTACAGAAGTTGTGACAAAACATCTTCATGAAGTATTAAAAGAAGAGCTGACAAAAATCCGACTCGGTACCAATAGTGCGGATAAAAATACGCAAATGTTACTTGAGTTTATGAATGGGATTTATGAACATGAAAATTATCAAGGCGTTTGTACAACTGATATCGCAGAAACAGAAGCAACAAAGCATATAAGAAAAGTAGTAGAAGATAGAATTGCACATAAAAGACAAAAGAAAGTAGATCATCAGGCGTCCAGAGGACAAAAGGAAACAGTATTTATACCTGTTGATGAAATCAATTGATAAGGAAGTGAATGAGAGATGGGATCTTCAGGAATTGAACCAATTGTAACCGTGCCCAATTCGTTAGGTATGGTTGCTGTCTTTCTGTTAATCATTTGTGTAGGAGTAATCAGCATGTTAGTCATTGAAAAGGAATGGAAACAACTTGTGCGTTTATTGGTGTTAGGTTGCATAGTGGGTGTAGGGTTACTCTGTTTATATGTAACGAAGGTTGTAACGGATACATTGTTTCTGTTACACTGCGCAGGGACTGCAATTCCATTTGTATGGCTAGGTAGTATGGTAGAGTGGAACGCAAAAGTAAAGAACAAGGAATTAAGATAGGTATCTTATATCAGCAAAGGGGAAACGAAGATGTTATTATTTCACGAAGATATTGAACTTGGAATCATAAAATTTATTGGCGAAAAAGAAGTCACTTTTGAAGTGGGCAATCAAGAAGTTACAATCCAGTTAACAGAAGAGGAAGAAAAAGAGCTATTCAATTATATTGAGCTTCCGCAAAATGATTTACTCATTCCTATTAATATGAAAACTCGTACAATATGTGTTCCAACAGATTTAGAAACCTGGAATGAAGAAACGATGGATGAATTAATAGAAGCTTCATCAAAGGGAGCGGAAAACAATGAGTAAGAAGCGTTCCCCTGTTTCATTTGAAGAGAAAAAACAAAAGGTAGAAGCACTGACGAAAAAGATGGAAAAAAGTATAGAAGGCTACTTTCGTTCACCAGAAGATTTAAAAGAGTATTTATCATTTATGGCAAAATTTTATCGCTATTCGCCATCTAACATTGCATTAATACAGAGTCAATTTGAGGGATCCAAAGCCGTGGGTTCCTTTTCTTTTTGGAAAGAAAAAGGATTTTCGGTTAATAAGGGTGAGAAAGGAATACAGATCCTTGTTCCGAACCGGACAACAGCAAAATTTAAAGACAAAACCGGCACTTGGAAACCTGTTGCAAAAGCAAGTGAAGAAGAGAAAAAACAGATTGAATCTAAAAAGGTAGACGTCAAACCAGGTCGATTATATTTCTCTGTCGGCTATGTGTTTGATGTGTCTCAGACGAACGTAAAAGCTGAAGATTTACCTCGTATTTTTCCAAACCGTTGGCTAGAAGGAAGCGTAGGGGATTACAAGAGTTTATACAAAGGAATGGAGGCTATTGCTGAAAAAAACGGCGTGAAAATTATTGAACCAAAACAAGAACTTGGGGTTGCAAAGGGGGTGAGTTACACCTTAACAAAAGAGGTGGCTTTAAATCCACGAAATAGTGAATTGCAAAATGTAAAAACGCTTCTTCATGAATTAGCCCATGCCAAACTTCATACAGCAGAAACGCATATGAATTACTCAGCATCTGAAAAAGAGTTTCAAGCAGAGATGACAGCTTATACGGTTTCTTCCTATTTTGGAATTGATACAAGCGAGTATTCGTTAGGTTATTTAGCGAACTGGACACAAGGAAAAGAGCTAAAAGATAAATCTAAATTATTAAAAGAAGTACATGAAACTTCTACTGAATTTATTGAAACGATTGAAAACACTTTGGAAAAAGTGAAAGAGCAAATACATGAAAAAGAGGTGGAAAGTATGACAAATATAAAGGATATGGATCATGATAGTTTGAAAGAAACACCAGCTCATTTAATAACGATTGAAGTCTTGGATAAGGATATACAAGATGAGGAAGTCGCAAGAATACACATGATGGATGCCGTGACAAAAGAAATCAACTATTTATCAGTATGGAATCCTGATAAGTCTGATCGAGAAGATTTATATGTTTCTTTAATGGAGAAAAACGGTAATCGAGAAAATGTCTATTTGGACAATATTTTGAAATCAGATGTATATGAAAAAGTTCAGAATTCCATCTTCGACGGAGAAGGCAATCAATCGTTTCTTCTACATGAGAAAGATGCAAAAATGAGTCTGGATGAAATAGTAAAAGATGAACGATATGGCATTTTAGTTGATAAGGGAGAGGAGCAAAAAAATCCATCGTTTAGTGAAAAAGAAGTGGAATTGTATAAAGAAATGAAGAAAGAAGGATATGCGTCCATTGACTCCCTTGAACAAAAAATAAACCCACTTCCGCACACAGCTAAACATGTTACGGCTTCTATGGAAAAAGAATTGGGTGGAAAGTATGAAGCATTTAAGCGAGCGCAATCTCATGAAACAGTAAACGATATTGATAGTATTATCCATCGTGTACAAATGGAAGAACGGTATTTTGCGACGAAACATGTAGCGATTGATAATGAACTCATCACACAAGAGTCTGTCACACAATTAGAACATAAAGTGCAAGAAAAGTTGAATAAAGAAGGAGTTACGGCTACAAAACAAACTGAATCTAAAGTGGTTGATCGTGAGAAACAGTTTAAACCATTCTCGAACTTTGCACAATTCCAAAATGTAACAAAGAAAAAGAAACAGGAAGTGGAATTGGAGCGATAATCATTTTGTTTTCACAATTAAATGAAGAAAAATAGTCATCACTTATCCTTTTAAAACGGAAAGTGATTTTTTATTTTAAGGAGGAAGGCAAAAATGAGTATACAAGAACAAGTAAAACAAGAAGATGTAAAACAAGAAGATGTAAAACAAGAAGATGTAAAACATGCACTATATGAATATGCGATGAATACAGCTGGAAAAGAAAAAGAGAGGTTTCCAAAAGAGAATATGCAGGAGGTAAGACGAGGTGTCGAGCCAGGTATGACGCGTTTTGCAATTCCATCTGTGACAAGCGAAATGGACTGGGGGCAAGGAGATATCACAATTGATGTTCATCATGGTACAGGGAAAGTGAGAGTATATGAACAAGAAATAGATGGTGAGAATTGGTCGAAATCCTCTCTTCAAATTACAGGAGAAAAGCTGTTGTCTGATGTAGTGAAAAATATGATAAAACAAAGAGCTATTGAAAGGAAAGAAATGGACGAAACAGCCAATCCAAAGATGGAAAACCAAGTAGAACAGTCTTTTGAACCCCTAGAGCAATTACAGAAAAAAGATAAGGTAATGGTACCAAAAGAAAATCCGAAAGATGCTTATAAAGAGTCATACAAGGAACAAGTACTAGAAGAGATTGCTCCTTCTCAGGAGGAGGAACAATATAAAGAACAGTATAAGGCTGAAGTATTGGCAATATTGGGGAGTGATAAAGAGAAGTCATCGGATTCCAAAGAACAGGTATCAAAAGAAGAGAAAAAGGAAGATCGCCCAGGGAAACAAGAGGAAACGTATTCCAAGAGTCGGGAAGAACGTGTCAAAGAAATGAAAGAGTTTGAGAAAACACATTCTTATCCTGAAGTATATCGGTTGAAGAAGGAAGCTCTTCAGGAGTTAAAAGGAATGAATCTAACAGATTCTCAGCGTGAAAAGTTAACTAACCTGGAAAAAGCTTTAGATCAGGAAAAACAAGAATACGATAAAAAGAGCAATAAAGAATCCAGTCAGGAAAAAGAACCAAAAAACGAAAATAAATTCGCACAGATTTTCCATCGTTTTAAAGGGGTGAAAAAGAAAGAACAGCCAAAGGAAACGGAAATGGAACGTTCCTAATAAATAAATTGTAAGAAGAGTACTGTTAAACAGTGCTCTTCTTCTTTTTAACAATGAAAGGGGAGAAAAGAATGGTAAATATCGTTGAGATTGTAGACATCGATTATACCGGCGTATGGGCAGAAACGATAGGTGCAGAAGAACTAATTTTCATTTCTTTGCCGAAAGAAAAAATTCAAATGGCACGTGAGGTGTTATCAGAGAAAAAACAAATGTATGTCTTTCTACAGAAGGATTGGGAATGGAGAAAGATGTCATGAATCCCTGGTTATTTGCTGGTTGTATGTTACTTGTGGTCGTGACAATGAACATTTGTATATGGATGGGGAAATGCGCGATAAAATGGTTCAAATTACGGAGAATGAAACGGAAAAACGAATATGTTTACATACATGAGGAGGAATAGACAATGGGGAAAACATTATTTATTGCGGAAAAGCCAAAAGTTGCATATGAATTATTAAAATCACCACGTTTTCGAAATGCAGAAAAACATATGGGGAGTAAACCGTATTATGGATACTTTGAAAACCAGGAATATATTATTAGTTGGTGTTCGGGTCATTTATTAGAACTGAAGCATCCAGAAGAAATGGATGAAAAATACAAAGAATTTAAGTTTGAACATTTACCTATATTAGTAGAACCAGAGTATAAGGTAAAACCAGATTATATTGAACAAATCAATACACTAGTAGGGCTATTACAGCGTCAAGATGTAGATCATGTGGTCAACGCTTGTGATGGAGACCGTGAAGGTGAGCTGATTTATCGTGAAATGTATGAGTATGCGGGCGTAAATAAACGACAATCTCGTCTTTGGCTTTCTTCTTATGAACCAGCAGAATTAGAGGCTGGATTGAATCGATTAGAGCCAGGAGAACACTATGACGGACTTGCAAACTCCGCAAAAGCAAGGCAATACCTGGACTATCTTCTCGGAATGAATGTGACGAGAGGGTGTACAACGAAACTTGCTAAAAATCAATTCTTATTGGCAACGGGGCGTGTGCAAATGTGTCTGTTACATGAGATTTGGCAACGTGAAGTAGCAATAGAGAATTATAGAGAACAAACCTACTATAATTTGAAGCTCATCACAGACAATGGCTTAGAGGCAATCATGAAGACAGAAGACCAATTATTAGATCCGACTCCTTTGCAAAAGCTCGGTGCTAAATTAGTTGGTACAGCATTAACGGTAACGGAGTTTAAGGAGAGTACCAGAAAAAAGAAACCAAAATTGTTATATAACCTGACGGATTTGTATAAAGAGGCACATTCAAAATTGAAAGTGAGTGCAGAGACCGCAAAAAAACATATTCAGAGTTTATATGAAGAAGGTTGGATTTCGTATCCTCGTTCATCGTCCAGGCATTTGCCAACGGAAAAGGTAGGCAGAGTACAAGAAGTATTCCAAGCCTTGCAGTCTACCAATTATGCGGATTTGGTGCAACTTGTAGATACGCATACCATTACAGAAAAACATGCCACTTTTAACGATGAACTTGTAGATAGTCACTTTGCCATCATCCCGACAACAAAACCATATGACGGGACCAATAGAAAACCATTAGAAATTCAATTATATGACCTCATTGTGAAACGATTTATTGGGAATTTTATGCCACCGGCTGTTTATTTGGTACGTGAGGTACAGTTTATGGATCAAGAGGAAAACACATATAGTACAAAAGAGAAAGTTCTTCAAGAGAAGGGATTTTTAAGCGTATTTCATGAGGACATGGAAGAAGGTTCTGTGGAAAGCTTTCAAATCCCTTTTTTATATGAAGGAGACTCATTCCAAATCGTAAAACATGACTTAGTTCAGTCGAAAACAAAGAAACCAGCATTTCATACTGAAAGTTCCATTCTAACGTTTATGGAGACCGCCGGTCGTAAATTAGATGATGACCATTTAAAAGAGTTAATGAAAGGAAAACGGATTGGAACAGTCGCAACAGAAGAGACGTTCATTCCTAAGCTTGCAACGAGAAATTACATCACAGTTACTAATGGCCAGATTCGTACAACGAAAATTGGTCGTGCATTTGTAGAGAAATTTCCGATAGATGAAATCAAAAATCCAGCTTATACGGCTGAAATGGAAGGGATGATTCATATGATCGAAAAGAAAGAAATGCCATACGGTGAGTTTGTGGAAAATACAAATACTTTTGTGAAAGATACGGTTGCGAAGCTGGGAGAAACAGAAGAAAAAGTAGCGGATGAAATGATTTTGAATTGGAATCAACAAATTGAAGTATGCCGTTGTCCATGTAAAAAGGGGAAAATCCTTCATAAAGGAAACTTCTATGGGTGCAGTAACTATCCTGAGTGTGAGATCCGTATGCCAAAGAAAATTAAAGAAAAAGCGATTCCTGAAGCACAAATAAAAAAGCTATTTGAAAGCAAGAAAACGGATCTGTTAAAAGGCTTTAAATCCGGTGAGAAAGAGTTTTCAGCATATTTGGTGCTACGAGAAGGGAAAGTGCAATTCCAGTTTCCGACGACAGAAGAGCTGTCTCTTGGGAAGTGTCCAGACTGTAAAAAAGGGGATATTCTTCATCGGAAAACATTTTTCGGATGCACAGAATATAAAAATGGCTGTAAGTTCATGTTGCCAGCCAAAATCAAAGAAAAAGCGATTCCTCCTTCTCAAATGAAGAAGATCTTGAAAGGACAATGCTCAGACTTTATTCAAGGATTTAAAGGGGAAAAGGGTGAATTTACGGCGGCACTTTATTTGGATAAAGAGGGATTAAAGTTTCGTTTTCCAACAATAGAAGATCGAACGCTAGGGAAATGTCCGCTGTGTAAGAGCCGAGTGATTGTAGGGAAAACAAACTACTTATGTGAACAGTATAAGAAGACTTGTGAATTCATTATTCCAGGAGTCGTGTCTGGAAAGAAAATTAGTAGTAGCAATGTGATCAAATTATTAGAAAAAAATATGACGGATCAAATTAAAGGGTTTGAAGCCAAAAAAACAGGGAAGAAATTTGATGCTCGGTTATCTTACAGTACACAAGAGAAACGATTGAAATTTTTATTCGGTAAATAATGTAGAGAACTGATACAAACAGTTCTCTTTTTTTATTCTTGAAACCATTCACAACAAGGGGAGGTGCCAACATGACATATCGACTGGCAGAGGAGGAAGTCATGAAAGCAAAAGATGTGGATTTGTTGTCGTATTTAGAAGCCAAAGGGGAGAAATTTCAAAAAGAGGGAAACTACTACCGACATACAGAGCACGATAGCTTATTAATTCGTGACAATATGTATGCATGGAATAGCCGAGGGGAGAAAGGATATGGAGCCATAAGTTTTGCGAGAATGTACTATGGCATGTCTTTTCAAGAAGCTGTCCGTGATGTGAATCTTGGTGATTATCCAACCTTTACATCTTCTAAGGAAGAAGAGCCGAAACAAGACGAGCCATTTCGCTATCCAGGACATTTAGAAGTCCAGGATAAACAAGCGATTAAGCAGTATTTAACCCAGGAGCGTAAAATTGACTCCCGATTAGTCAATTGGCTGATTGGCCAAAACCTTATCGCACAAGATAAAAAGAAAAATGTCGTGTTTAAATGGCGGGAGAAAGGTGGAACCGGGGATATAGTAGGTGCAGAACGACAAGGGACGGTTAAGATGGAGAATAAGCGAGGCTCATTTAAACAAATCTTACCGAATGGAAAACCGCATACAGGATTTACAGTGGATGTTGGAAAACCAACATCCATTTATTATTTTGAGAGTCCCATTGATCTTCTTTCCTATTGGACGTTACAACAAGCCCGTCTTCAAAATGCCAGGCTCGTTAGTATGAATGGGCTGAAGATGAAGACAGTTTTACGTACATTTAAAGAGGCAAAGGATGAAGGACTTCCCGTGAATCGAATTGTCCTCGCGGTAGATAATGATAAAGCGGGGAAAGAGTTTACGGAAAAGATGGGAGCTTTAACGATTACACCACGTGTTCAAATGCATCTTCCATCACAGCAGAAAGATTGGAATGATGTACTGAAAGTAGTCATACAATCAACTGAAAAACAGCAACAACTTCACAAACAAATGCAACCACAGCAAAAGAAACAAGCGGTGCAAATACAGAAAAAGGAGATGGAACGAAGTGTCTAATACATTAGCGATGCCAGGAATACTACAGCTTTTTTTGTATGGAATGGGCTTATATATTATCTTTCATATCTTAAAATGGAGTTTTAGAAAAATACATGAAATTCGAATCTTGAAGAGGATGGCAAAGTCGGGGATTCAGTTCATTGATAAAATGGATGGGTTTCAATTTGAAGTGTATCTAAAGGCTCTCTTTCGAGAACTTGGATACCGTCCAGAGGTTACAAAGCGTTCTTGTGACTACGGCGTGGACGTCATATTAAAAGGGAAAAATCGTGTTGTTATCCAGGCGAAACGATACGGAATAAGAAACCGAGTTGGGATTCGAGCTGTGCAAGAGGTGTACGCAGGAAAAGCATACTACAAGGCTGATGAGGCGTGGATCGTAACCAATAGTGTATTTACAAAACAAGCTGAAGAACTAGCAAAAGTATGTCAGGTAAAGCTCATTGATCGATTGGAGCTTCAAAACTTAATTAACAAAGTAAATCCAGAACAAAAAGCAGAGGATGTGTATCAGCAAGTTGAGCCAGCAGAACGGAAATGTCCGGTTTGTAAACAGCAATTGGTGATTCGATATTCAAAGAAAAATGACAACAAGTTTTTTGGTTGTTCTCAATTCCCTTCTTGTACGCATACTGAAGCTATTAATAGATGAGCTGAAAGAACTATATTCAGCTCTTTTTTATTTTATTCAAAAATATGAAGTTCTTATAAAAACGGGTTCTCAGATTGCTCTGTATTGAATTTTATCATTGAACATAATGTAACAAGTATCGGATGGATGAAAACCTTATTTAAGGTAGTATATGAGCCTCAAATGGTATTTTAAAGTTTTCCGTGTTAATTAATATAAATTGGCACTTATTCTTCTGTAATAAAAAACAAAAATTTAGAAAATTCAACACCCAGACCTTGCAAGGTCGGATAATACGAGTTAAAATGACCTTATAAGAGCAAAAGAGATAAGGAGTGATTACTATGAAAAAGAGGTCAGGTGAAGTAATTCAAGACTTAAGACATTTCCTTACAAGAGGTCAAATTGGTTTCGATTTTAGTAATTTTAAGTATTATCAAATGTTTTGCAATGCGCTAGAAGCAACAGGCACACCATATCATTTGCAGGTCAATGAGTTAGAAAGAGATATGATAGTAATCAAAATGATGTAAAGAAAAGGAGGGAACAATGATGAAAATTAATACGCCAGAGTGGTTATCTTTGAGTAAGGAAATTAAAGTGAAACTCATTCGTTTGGCTATTTTAGAATCAAGATTTAAGTATCAAAAATAAAAACCCTCTGTTGCAAAAAGCAAACAAAGGGTATTTGAATGAGTATCGTACTGTGAAGGGAATCTAGCACATTCCCTTCACTAATCAGTATAGCATAAAAGGAAAACAACAAAGGAGATATTCATGAAAGAAATTGAGAAGTACATGACGCCAAGTGAAGCATCATTCTATTGGGGAATTCCTCGTGAAACGCTGAAACACAAAATCAGCCCTTCAGGTATGACTGAAAAGAAAGTAGTAGAGTTACAACGGATGTTAGATGAAGGCTTAATCAAATTCTTTTTACATCCAAAAGGAAAGCGGAAGGAATGGATTATTAGTCGTCAAGCCATGTATGAATGGTTTGGTGAACCTAAAAAATAAAGAGAACTAAGGGAGGAAATAAACATATGTCTTTAAATCGTACAATTTTAGTTGGTCGTCTTACAAAGGATCCTGATTTGCGTTACACGCCAAATGGGGTTGCGGTCGCAACATTTACGCTAGCTGTTAACCGTCAATTTAAGAAGGATGGACAGCAAGAAGCAGACTTCATAAATATTGTAGTGTGGAAAAGAATTGCAGAGAATGTAGCAAACTATCTAAAGAAAGGTAGCTTAGCTGGTGTAGATGGTCGTCTTCAAACACGTAATTATGATGGGCAAGACGGGAAGCGTGTATATGTTACTGAAGTAGTTGCCGAGAGTGTACAATTTTTAGAGCCACGTAATAGTGGTGGAGGAGAACGTAATTCATTCAATCAACAGCCAGTAGGAGCTGGTTTTGGTAATCAAGGTTCGAACTCATTTAATCAATCTAGTAACTCTGGCTTTAAAAAGAATGATGATCCATTCTCTAATTCAGGTCAACCAATTGATATTTCGGACGACGATTTACCTTTCTAACAAGTTGTTAGTGTGTATTTCTGGATGTTCATGTTTTTGATTTTTGAAGAAACCTTGTTAAAATAGATTTGATAAAAAGGGAGAGATTTGATGAAATCAACAGGAGTAGTTCGCAAAGTCGATGAATTGGGGCGTATTGTGCTTCCTAGGGAATTAAGGAATACCTTAGATATAGAGGCTAAAACACCAATTGAAATCTTTGTAGACGGAGAGAAAATTGTTTTACAGAAGTATCAACCTGATGGAATTTGCATGGTGACAGGAGAAGTTTCAGAACGTAATTTTGTATTAGCAAACGGTAAAATTATTGTCAGCTCAGAAGGGGCAGATTATCTGATGAAAGAATTGCAACAGTACTTAGTGAAATAAGGAATGGTTCATATGAAAAAGAAGAGAGATTAAGAATCCCTCTTCTTTTTATATATGTTAATCTATTTTACAGCCTCTTTTAGGCTTTTCCCCGCTTTAAATGCAGGTGTTTTTCCTCCAGGAATGAACATTTCTTCTCCTGTTTGAGGATTACGTCCTGTACGTGCAGAGCGTTCACGTACCTCAAATGTACCGAATCCAATTAATTGTACAGAGTCGCCTTTTGTTAGGGCTTGTGTAATTTGATCCAGAACAGCTTGCACAGATGCAGTTGCATCTTTTTGTGTTAAGTTTGCTTCCTGGGCAACTTGTTTGATAAGTTCTGTTTTATTCATATGTATACCTCCAGGTAATGATTCATTTTAGGTTGCTATTATAACGTTTTTACTAGAAATGTACAAATTCTCGTTTTGCTTGCAGAATCCGTTTTTGTGTAAGCATTTCTTCTCAATAATCGGATCGTTTAATCTTTTGCAAAGATTCTATTCCAAGTTGCAAATCACTTTTTTCCATTACCTTTTCATAGGTTCCCTCTTTTAATTCTTCCGTTAAAATTAAAATATCGGTTAAAGTATGGTGTAATTGTTGCACTTGTCCTTGAAGGCGTTCAATTTCACTTTGCTCGACAGGTGTTAAACGCTCTTCTTTTATCCATTTGGAAAGCTGTTCTTTAAATATCCATACAAATTCTAGTTGTTCCGTGTAAACACGGATGGTGCGTTGTATGATTGCATCATTCAACACATGAGGTTTGTTGCGGGCTTCTAAAAGATTTATATATTGTTCTTTAGCATCTGAAGATTGCCCATCAATTAGATTTGCAATGATAGGCAAGTTTTGGATAGGTTGCCAATTTGGGTGATTTTCCATGTATTTTTTCCTCCCATTCCTTTAATGTATTATAAAGGAATGATATCACAAAGAATTCAGATTTACAGGGAAGGTGTAAATAGTCACCCCCCACACCTATAATTTCACGTACCGTATTGTTTATAAAAACATACAACACATAACCCTAGTATACATTTAAATCTTATATTCTTGTGTTCTCAGTTATATAATACATAAGAAGAGGGCTGGCTAGAAATGGAATGAGGGGGAAGATGAATGAAAAAGAAAGTATATGCTGTGCGAAAAGGAAGGGAAACCGGTATTTTTTATTCTTGGAAAGAATGTGAGACGCATGTGAAAGGGTATTCAGGTGCCCAGTACCGCTCTTTTCCTTCTAAAAAAGAAGCACAACAATATTTGTCATCCACTCTCATTCAAAATAAAAAGCACCAGGTATCTCCTCCTTCTCAAAACATAAAAGAACAGCCAACAAAGTTACATTCTTCAGGTGTTTCACAAGAATCCATCGTAGAAGTTTATATTGATGGAAGTTATAACATGAAGCGAAAAATTGCAGGATATGGCTTAGTGATGATTGTTCAAAACCAAGTGTACTTAAAGGATTTCAGTGCCTATCCCTACCCAGATGTAACAGCTACTCATAATGTAGGTGCTGAGCTCATGGGTGCAAGACGTGCGGTAGAATTAGCTTTAGCGAATGGCTGGAAACACATGATTTTGTACTATGACTATACAGGTATTGAAAATTTCGCAACAAAAGCTTGGAGAGCTAAAAACCCTCAAACACAAGAGTACCAAGATTTTATGCAGAAATACATGCGGAATATCAATATACAATTTATAAAAGTAAAGGCTCATAGCGGTAATGAATTCAATGATTTAGCGGATCGCCTTGCAAAATATGCAACTAATTTATAAAAAATAGTTGGGTATGAATCCTATAATTGAACTTTGTATATAATTTTACATACCGTATTAATTAATAAAAAGAAAACCGACCAACATCATCTTCAGGGGTTGCTTCTTCTGTTTACTCTTCGCTACAATAGACATATAGAATACCGAAAAGAAAGGTGACTCTAACCATGAATCAACCTTTAGTGAATTTACGAGTCGATTTTGCATTTAAACAATTATTTGGCTCAAGAGGAAACGAACAGATTTTAATGCAATTCTTAAATGTTATCTTGGCGTCTTCTTTATCTTCACCGATTCAAAAATTGAAAATAGAAGACCCACACCTGCATAGAGAATATGAAAACGATAAGTTGTCTATCCTAGATGTACTAGCTACATTAGAGGATAAGACACAAATTTCAGTAGAAATACAACTCAATGACCAACATCACTTTTTAAAGCGTAGCTTGTATTACTGGAGTCGCTTATATGCATCCCAGTTACAAAAAGGTAACTCTTACGATGCACTTAGAAAAACGATAACCATTAATATATTGAACTTTCCTGTCTTTTCTGAGTATGAAAACTTCCATACAACAGGAAAGCTATGGGATATTCAGTTGCAAAAGTTACTATTAGATGATTTAGAACTCCATGTGATTGAAATTCCGAAATTAATGGATCAATGGAAAGAAGAGCAAGTGAATCCATGGGAAGATGCCTTTGTAAGATGGTTACTGTTATTATCTGCAAATGAGGATACACAATTAACACATACGCTGGAGGAGATTGCCATGAATCGAGATCCAATTTTAAAAGATGCGATGCAAAAGTGGGAAAAGATGAGTCAAGACCCTGCATTCCGTATGTCGTATGAAGCAAGACAGAAAGCCCTTATTGATGAAGCTTCTAAATTCAAATATGCCGAACAAAAAGGCATTGAAAAGGGTAAATTAGCTGAAAGAGAACAATTAATCCGTGGCATGCATAAAAACGGAATGGATATAGAAGATATTGCGAAGTTTACGAATATGGATATTACGGAAGTTCGTCATATTTTGGGACAATAAAAGGTAGACATCTCTTTCATAAGAGGTGCCTACCTTTTATTTGGGTTTCTTTGCCCATCCCCCGAAAAGGGGTATTAATACAAATTATGCCAAATTAGTAGTAGTTATCGTTTTGGATTACCTGGATCATTTGGTGCTAGTAAAACAACCTTATGTATAATAACAACGAGTTTTCTTAGTCCACCTGAAGGATTAACCTTACTAATTGATTTTTGTAACATTCTCCAGGAAAAAATGAAAAACCTTCGTCTTATCTTCTTTGATTAGAATACTCATAATAGGGGTCACCATATATGCCCATCAACTTAAGAACGGAAATAAAATAAATTTTTTTCATATAAACTAAAAAGCTCTTAAAATATTTGATTTCCTTAAAAATAGGCATACTAAATAAACCCTAACGGGTTTCATTTTTTTACTATGCAGCTTTCTTTTGTTTTCTCAATCCATTATACTCATAGACAACACCCAGAATATCAAAGACAGTTTTCTTCTCATATCTGTGAGATTTTCGTCCATTCTTCTGTAGAAGATGGAATAAGCGGATTAAAATCCTTGTTATTTCTCGGGTGTTTTGCTGTATAGCTTGATAAAGAATGTATAGATGGTCTTGAATCATTCCAATGGCTTTATATTCACTTAATTCTCTTTTCTTCTTTTGTAAAATTAATTGTCGCATCTTAAACATAGTAGAAGAACATAGAAAAATAGCGATGAGTTTTCCATAAATGTGGCATTCTAATCGCTCTCGTTTGATATTTTGCCAATCATGAATTTGAAATAAGGATTTCCAAGTTTTAAAGATAATTTCAATCTGCCAGCGAAGAGAATAAAAATCATGTATTTGTTCCATCGGTACCCATTCCAAAGGTGTATTGGTAACATAAATGTTCATACCAGCTAAGCGTTTACTTTTCTCTGAGTACGTAATACCCTTTTTACTTTCCGTATACACTTGTTTTTTCTTACGTTCTCGAAGTTGCTTTTCAGTTAATCGATATATAATAACTCGTGTAAATAGTTTTTTATCCTTTCCAATATAAGCTTCTGTTATTTCATGGACCTGTCCTGGTTTTAAGGTATTCATAATGTGTTCTAAATCAACTTTGATGTACTGAGATTGTTTTTTTACTGTCCCATTTCGAAAGTATTCAGGAAACTCATTTTTGATATACACCATATTATTTAGTTTAAGCCGCGATATATAATACACGCCACGTTGGTCCATTTGATCTAAATCATCCAGTGAATAATAGCCTAAATCCCGAATACATAGATCGCCAGGTCGTAATGTCGCTAAACATTCTGTTCCAAAGGTCTTATCATTGTTCTTCCCCGGTTCAACTTGAAAATTTAAAAACTGTCCGCTATGTAAATCATATTCTAATTGAATCTTTATACCCGCTGTTTGTGCACAACCACCTGACCCAGGATACACATTAGCTAAATGTTTTGGTACTTGAAAAATCGTTGCATCTAAAATACGAATCCGTTGAAAATAGGTGATTGAAGAGCTTGGAATCAATGATGTTTCACAAATTTTATTTTTTAATAATGTGGAGAAAATATGTTTTAAAAAGCAAACCGCCTTCTTATTGAAACGTTTATTGAGTCCTTCTGGACTCATAAGAGTTCCTGTAACAGCATGAAGTTGACTACACAGTCGAACTAATGAATCACTCGCAACACGTTGACTAACCCAGACACAGATAATAGCTAAATCATGACCTGAAAATTTACGCTTTCGTTGTACAAAAGTTAGTTCCCTAGCAAGATTCTCTAAAAATGAGGGAGTAAGATGTTGATGCAACTCTTCAGCAAATGATTGTAGTTCACCTTGAATCGAAAGATTCATAAAAAACGCCACCCTTTCTGTATATTTCTACAAAAAGAATAGCGTTTTTAAGGTCAAATTAATATGAGATTATATTGGTTTAATAAAATCCTATAAATTCTCTTATAGAGTTTAATCTTTGGGAACCGTATTATAATTTATAAGGATTATTCTTTGTTAAATTTTTTAATTCTTTTTCAAGGGAAAGCTTAAGGCTTTTCTTTTTCTTTTCAATGGATGTGATCTTATGAAAAGTTAACAAAGATAACATAGAGAATAATTTATAATATATCTCTGTAGATTCGTTCTTATTGTTTGAAATAATTTGCTCCATAGTATAGAATCTCCTTTTTTAACACAGTCCTATTTCTAATTTCAATACTTGGTTACTATTTTACCAATTTTTATTAAAATCTTCTACTTTACTAATTATTAATTCTTGATAATCTACATTCTAATTCTATATTTACCTTTAACAGTGCAATTTTTTTCATTTGGGGGATACTTCAAAATGTTAAGTTGATGGGCATGGGGTCACCATATCATTTCGGGAAAATTGTACGTTTAGACACAATTTGGACACAAAACAACCGATTTCCTGTACGTTAAGGAATCGGTTATTTATTTTATTGCTTTTTTATATAATTTTTATCTCGTAATGGTCTTAGATTATTGAAATTTGTTTTTTGGTTTAAGTTCCACACATAATTACCTGTCAATGTGATATGTTCCCAACCAAGTGGAGATATATGTTACGAAAAATCCTCTGAGATATTTACCTTTTTACACATAAAGCACCTACTGTAGGATATTTTCAACTTTGATAAGATGCAAATTTTTAAAGAAAGAAACTATTATGATTGCATTCTAGCACTGATAATTAGACAATATTAATTTACTCTAAGCCCTTTTGCATATACACATAAAATTCTATTTCATCTTTGTTAGTGTAAATGCCATATTGAAAATCATGCATTTCTAATATTCCTTTTACAATCGCTAAACCTAAACCTGTTCCAGATATGTCTTTACTTCTAGAGCTTTCTAAGACAAAAAATGGTTCCCAAATTTTCTCGATTTTAGTTGTAGTTGAAAATTCTATTCCATTTTTTATACTAAACAACAACTGTTCACGAGACTCCTCTAACTTAATTTCTATTTTTTGATTTGTTGTATATCTAATTGCATTTGAAATAAAGTTATTAAGAACCATTTCTATTTTTTCTTTATCACCAAATATAAGTAACGTATCTTGTGGATATTTTAAAAATACATCTATATTTTCGGATTTCATTTCAATTTCATGTGCTTCTAAAATATTGTGAATTTGTGATACTATATTAAATTGTTCTTTTTTTAATTCATTCCGTTCTATTTTTGCAAATTTCAAAAGTTCTTCAATTAAATTTGAGATGTTATCAGTTTGTTTAATAACAGTATCTAGATATGTTCCATCGTCTAACCCATCTTTGATTCCAAGAGAGTATGCTTTAATCAATGCAATAGGCGTTTTTAATTCATGTGTAATATCACCCATAACTCTTTTTAAATTTTCATTTCTGTGAGTTAAATCGTGATGGGCTTGGCATAGTTTATTACTCATTATATTTATACTCTCAGCCAGATCTTGAATTTCATCATTGGTTTTTATATTAGTTTGTTTAAAATCTAAGCTTGAAATATCTTTTGTAACTGTACTCAGTTGCTTTAAAGGATCCGTAATTTTTTTAGATTGTATCCATACTAAAATGATAATTATAACAATGGCAATACTAAAAACAAAAATATTGAAATTATTAAGTATCTTTATGATTTCATCTGAGTACGCCATAGATACCCCTACCACAATAAACATATCTTCTTTTGAAAGTACATTAGCAAAGAATTGTGCCTTTAATTTTCCTTGATCATATAGTTCACCGGCTTTTTCACCTTTTTCTACTTGTTTTAATTTTTCTATTCCAATCCAAAAACGATTCAATGTAACTCGCTTTTTTGAAAGTTCCTCACGTAAAGACCTGCTCAAATCATCTGCTTTGTTGGTTATAGGTGTATACACAATAGTTAGATTATAATTTTCCTCCATATTTTGAATGTTATCCATAAATTTTTCTTTTGATTGATTTTGTATTTGTGCTGTCACAGTATTAACTTTTTCTCGTGTTTTATATAAATAATATTTAGGTAAAAAATAATTTGTTAATAATAATGACAATGTAAAAATAAGAAAGATTATAATTGATATATTAATAAATAATTTTTGAGCAAGTTTACTCATACAGTTCCTCCAAATAAAATTCTATACTTCGAGCTATTTTTATGATTTAATTGCTTAATTTGAATACTACGGTAGAATAATTTTATTACTCCATTTGAAGCGGAAACAATCATATTTAGAATATTAGAAAACAAAACATTAGCTAAAATCGAAGTCATACATACGATAAAAAGGGCAAATTCTCTAAGGAGCAGAATTGTCCCACCTAGAGAATTTGTCCACCCAATGTTTTTGCACCAGAATCGGTTTGATTAGTCTAGATCTTTTAATGAACTCAAATCAGTAATTTCTCCATCTATCTTTATTTGTACTTTTTGCTTTGGATTCGCTGTTACCGTCCAAGCATTTGGTAAGAATCGGTCCTCATGAGATAGAGTAGAAGGTGAATTTTTAACTTCCCCACCTAAATATAGGGTAGCAGAAGAACCTCCATCCATGGCCATTGCATTTATAGCTCCTTTTTCATATAAAATATCTTGACATTCTTTCAACGTGGCGCCTATACTATGTGCCTGTCGACCATCTATAACTAGGAACATAATGGAGCCATCTTTTTTCTGGGCCATTATACTACGTGGTCCAGACCCCCAACCTCCGTCACCTTCTGTTATCATTTTTTTCCCATTTACAATGAGCTGTGGCATAAATCCTGCTGCGGATACAACATGTTTATCCAATAGTTGGTGTGGAGAGTAACTTCCAGTTATCATTTGACCAAATTTAGTTAATCCAGCAATGATGGCAGGAGAATCCTTATCGTGTCCTGTATCAATAATTTCTCCATTTTCTATTACAATTCCGCTTGCTACACTTCCCCCACCTCTACCAGTTTCATCAGCAAATCCACTCGCATTCACAGCAACAATAGCATCATTCCTTTTTGCCATTACGCTAATTTTTTCCCCCTTGTCTTTCCCCTGGGTACCTTGGTGGGTAACAAGTTTAACATTGAAAGGATTACTAATGGTCACTAATTTCCCTTCAAAATGAAAACGACTAGATTTGTTACTTTTAATGGTTTCAACATCGATTTTTAAAGGTTGTTTTTTTAATTCTTTTAATCTTTTTTCTGCTACTTTTTCATATACTCCATTATCACTATTTTCCCACTTCGGATTATTAACAATTTCCACCAATTTATCTAACTCTTTTTGAGATAAGAAGGTATAATTTACATATTGTGGATGTTGAGAAGTCAGTATGCTCTCAGCAAGGGTTATCCGAAGACCCCGACCGTATTCAGTACCAAATAGTATACCTATACCAATAAGAACGAAAATAAAAAGTAGGATAAAAAGCCTTTTTAAGAATTTCCTTAGATGTTTCACAGTTTTATCCTCCATCAATTGATTATTTGAGAAAGTATTTAAAATTTACTAAACGTCTGTATTTTTTATTTTGAATGTATTTTTCACCCACATAAGCTTCATTAGGATTCAATTATTGCATCTACTATTGAAACAATATCTCGAGCCATTGTAC